>JAVCCH010000124.1 GCA_030765535.1 Candidatus Tenebribacter davisii | reverse complement strand
CCATAGGACTTACCTGCACGATCCTGATCGCACTGTTCATCAGAAATGAACTTTCCTATGATAAGCACCATGAAAACTATAAAAGGATCTATCGGCTGGAATCGCATTTTAACATCCAGGAATCGGAGGATCTTTTTGCTGCTACTGCCTTTCCACTGGGTCCCGCACTCAAATTAGAATATCCTCAGGATATTGCAGAATACTGCCGCTTTATGGACATGGATAATAACCTGTTCCAATATGGTGAAAAACAGATATTCGAAGAAAACGTCTATTTTGCAGATTCCACTCTAACCAATGTTTTCACTCATGAATTTATTTCCGGTTCACCAGGCAATGCTTTGAATGATCCTAATGAGATGATCTTAACTGAAAGTTTTGCAGAAAGAATATTCGGTCAGGCTGATCCGATCGGTGAAACGATAGAAACTGGTAATGGAATGATCTACACGATAACAGGGATAATTAAGGATGTTCCACATAATACGCATTTACGTTTTGAAGCAATTGCATCAATGATCACTTTAAAATCCTTATTCGGAGCTGAACGTTATGACAGCCTTGAAAGTGGAGCTTTCTGGAATGTAGGATTCTACACCTATATTATGCTAACTGAAAACGGAAATATTCAAAATGTTCTGGATGCCTATCCGGAATTTAATGAAAAATACATAAAACCTGTAGGAGATATGATCAATGCTACTTTCAGCTTGATGGTAAATCCTCTGGCTGATGTTCATCTTCATTCCGATGTGGGCTATGACCTTCCTACCGGCAATATTGTTTATGTGTATATATTCAGCATTATTGCACTATTTTTACTGTTAATCGGGTGTATAAACTATATGAATCTGGCTACCTCTCAATCTTCCGGTAGAGCCATAGAAGTTGGTATTCGAAAAGTTGTCGGAGCTCAAAAACATTATCTGCGCTGGCAGTTTATCTTTGAATCGATCTTGATCGCCATGACAGCAATGATACTGGCTTTTGTTACAGTTGAATTGATCTTACCCACCTTCAATGAACTGGCTGACAGAGAACTGGTATTTAATGTTATCAACAATTTTGATCTAGTGATAGGTATTTTTATTATTACATTATTTGTAGGATTAATTTCAGGTAGTTATCCGGCCTTTTATCTTTCTTCATTTATTCCAGTAGATGTCCTTAAAGGCAGATTCGGCAAGAAGAAGGGAACCTTGAGAAAAGTTCTTGTTCTGATCCAATTCTCAATTTCCATTATCATGATAATCGGTACATTTACCGTCGTCCAGCAACTTAAATATTTAAGAGATAAAGATCTTGGATTCGATGATGAAAACTTGGTTGTGTTAACTATTCGTGATACATCCGGGGTTAGAAACCTGAGGGCATTTAAAGAGGAATTAGAGAAAAATCCTCAGATCATCAGTGCTGGTACTACTTCCAGTATTCCTGGAGGAGGATTAAACATAATTGTACAACTCTTTGAGACAAATGACGGCAGTATGAAAGAAAAGGGAATAAACTTTATCTTTGTAGACCATGATTATCTGGAAACCATGGATATGAAAATCATTAAAGGACGCAACTATGATAGAGACCTGCAAACAGATGCTGAAGAATCATGTTTGATAAATGAAGCAACAGCCAGAGTGTTGGGCTGGGGTGACGATCCAATAGGAAAGAAACTTGGTTTCGGTGCAGGTCTAGATGGAACAGCAAACCTGAATACTAAGGTCATTGGCGTTGTAAAAGATTTCCACTACGCTTCATTGCATAACAAGATAGATCCCATTTTAATTATGTTGTCTAATGATCCACTAAGAAATATATGCTTACGGATCAGACAGGAGAACATTAAAAGTTCCCTGGAATACATAGAAGATAAATGGAATGAGTTCTGTCCTACTTTTCCGTTTGAATATACTTTTCTTAATGAAAGTATGAATGACCAGTATATGGCTGAACAAAAGATCGGACGTGTTTTTACCTACTTCTCAATACTTTGTATTTTTATCGCCTGTCTTGGTTTGTTCGGCCTGGCTTCTTACACTGCGGAACAACGAACCAAAGAGATCAGCGTGCGAAAAGTAATGGGAGCATCCGTTTCCAATATCGTTTTCATTCTTTCCAAAGAATTTTCAATCTGGGTTATATTGGCAAACATAATAGCCTGGCCAATAGCTTTTTATGCTTTAAGTAAATGGCTGCAGAATTTTGCTTTTGCCATAGACCAGTCAATTTTAACCTACATTTTAGCAGGCTTAACTGCTTTAATAATCGCTTTGCTTACTGTTAGTTTCAGAGCAATAAAGGCAGCACAAACAAATCCTGCTGATGCTTTGAAGTATGAGTAATGCGAACATCCTGTTTGCGAATGTGAAATTAAAATTTATCCATAAAAGAGGAAATAAGTGTTAAAAAATTATATAAAAATTGCGTTAAGAAATCTAATGCACCAAAAAGTATTTTCATCAATAAATATTGTTGGTTTAGCAATCGGATTAGCTTGTGGAATTCTGCTTTCACTCTGGATATTTGATGAGATAAGTTTTGATAAATTTCATGAAAATGGTGAAAATATATACAGGGTTTTAGAAAATCAAAGCTATTCTTCACAAAGTATGCAAGTTGCGGTTACGCCCATTCCTTTGGCAGAATCTATGAAAAAAGATTTCCCCGAAATTGTTTTTGCTTCCAGATATAATCCTACTTACGGACATGTTATCAAATTCGATAACATAGAATTCTCAGAACTTCATGGTTCATTTACAGATAAAGATTTTTTAAAGATGTTTAGCTTTCCTGTCATCAAAGGTAATACAGAACCGCTATCTGACAAAAATTCTATAATTCTTACAGAAGAAACAACAACAAAATTTTTTGGTGATGATGATGCAATTGGAAAGATTGTTTCTGTTCTAGGTTTAAACTTTCAGGTAACAGCTATTATCCAGAATATTCCTGTAAATTCCCAAATCTCCTTCGACTACATTCTTCCATTCCAAGTAATGATCGATAAATATCCCAATCTCGACAATTGGGGCAATAATTCAATTTATACATATTTGCAATTAGCTGATAACACCAATGGTGAACAAATGTCTGAAAAAATCCAAAATTACCTTCAGGAAATTAACGAAGGTGCATCTTCAACACTCTACTTACAGCCAATTTTTAAAACTCATCTACATTCAGTTGGTTTAGTTGCAGACCTAGGTGGGATGGGAGACTTCAGATATATCATTCTCTTTAGTATTATCTCTGTTTTCATAATTATTATTTCTAGTGTGAACTTTATAAGTTTGTCTACAGCCAGATATACCAGAAGAGCCAAAGAAGTTGGTTTGAGGAAAGTAGTTGGATCAAGACGTAGCCAATTGATCTGGCAATTTTTAGGTGAATCAATGATACTTCTATTGATATCATTAACTGTTGCTTTGGTCTTAGCGGAGTTGTGTTTACCAGCATTCAATAATATCGCATCCAAAGAATTATCCCTAGTTTATCTATTGAATCCCAATATACTACTAGGTTTTACTGTGTTGATTATTCTTATTGGTTTTCTTACAGGAATATATCCAGCATTTCTCCTTTCATCTTTCAAACCGGTAACAGCTCTTAAAAGCTCAACAATTTCCGGATCCAGAGGATCAATGTTCAGAAAAATAATGGTTGTTACTCAGTGGTCTTTATCCATTATTCTAATAATCAGTACATTGGTAATTTCTAAACAATTACAGTTTATGAAGAATAAGAAACTTGGTTTTGATAAAGAACACATTGTATATACAAATATTGAGGGGTTCGAAAAATTCGATGAATTAAAAGAGGAACTATTAAAACATCCTGGAGTAGAAAACGTTTCTACTACTATGGTTCTTCCCCATAGAATTATGAGTTCAACGTCTGGAGCCGAGTGGGAAGGAAAAGCAAAAGAGGAAACATTTCTTGTTCATTACAACATAGTGAATTACGACTTTATTGAAACTTTCAAAATTGAGATGGTAAAAGGACGTAGTTTCTCGGAAGAATTTTCTGATGATACAAATTATGGATATATTTTAAATCAGGAAGCTATACGACAAATGGGGTTAGAGGATCCAATTAATAAAAAATATTCTGTCTGGGATATGGAAGGAAAGATAATTGGAGTTATGAAAGATTTCCATTTTAAGTCTCTTCACAACCCTATAGAGCCAATAATGTTCTTAATTATAAAAGAATATGCGGAAACATTGGTTGTAAGAGTAAATGCAACAGATACAGAGAATACTATTTCCTATCTGGAAAATACCATGGCAAAATTTGATTCTGAGAAACAGCATAAATTCAGATTCTTTGACGAACGTTATGAAGCTATGTACAATGCTGAACAACAAATAGAAATAATATTGAAAATTTTTACAGGTTTGGCAATCTTTGTAGCCTGTTTAGGGCTATTTGGGCTTTCTACATTTTTAACCCAGCAACGAATTAAAGAGATCGGCATAAGAAAAGTATTAGGTGCAAATATTCCAAATCTTGTTATTACGCTTTCAAAAGAATTTACTAAATGGATCATCATGGCAAACTTGATCGCTTGCCCTCTTGCTTATTATATCATAAATAAAATACTACAAAATTTTGCCTATAGAGTAAATATGGGAACAAATGTTTTTGTAATAACAATTGTTTTATCAATCCTTATCGCAATTTTAACTGTAAGTTTTCAAACAATAAGAGTTGCATATTCGAATCCGGTGAAGGCTTTAAAATACGAATAAATTTTGATAATATAAATTTGAAATGAGGAAATAAAATAGAGGAAATAAATGTTAAAAAATTATCTAAAGATCGCTTTCAGAAATTTGATGCGCCATAAAGGGTTTTCTGCAATTAATATTATTGGACTGGCAATTGGTATTGCTTGTAGCATTCTAATCCTTTTGTGGATCCAGGATGAAGTAAGTTTCGATAATTTCCACCATGATGCCGACCGTATCTTTATTACCGGCCTTGATTATAAAGTTGGTAATCAAGAAGGTCGTGGAATTAAATGTAACCCCCCGCTGGCACCTGCTCTGATGGCTGAGATCCCGGAAATAGAAAGTGCTGTCCGCTTCCAACATGCTATAAATAAACTAGTTACCTATAAAGATGGTGATATCAGCTTTTTGGAAAACGGAATTTTCTATGCCGATTCCACTATCTTTAATGTATTCACAATTCCACTGATTACAGGTGATCCCACCGATCTTTTAACCCGTAAGAATACTTTGGTAATTACTCAAGAAATGGCACAAAAATATTTCGGGGATGTTGATCCAATCGGTAAAATACTCAGCTTCGATGGTGACTGGGATTTTGAAGTGGTTGGTATTGTAGAAGCCTGGCCTGCTAAAAGCCACTGGCGTTTTGATATGCTGGCTTCATTGATCTCCACAAGAAGTGCTACAGACGAATCCTGGTGGAGTAATTACATATATACTTATTTCAAAATTAGAGAAGGTACAAACATTGAAGCGGTACTTCCCAAAATAAATGAGATGGTCCGTCGGAAAAAAAATGTTTCATTCGCCACAATATATGGTATGGATAGAGAAGAATGGGAAGCGGCAGGAAACAGAACTGGTTATTATGCTACTCCACTCAAAGATATTTACCTTCGCAGTACTACTAAGGATAATGTTGGTAAAGTGGGTGATATTCGCTATGTATATCTTTTTGCTGTTATTGGTTTTTTTATTTTATTTGTAGCCTGTGTCAACTTTATGAACCTTACCACAGCTCGCTCAGCAATTCGAGCCAAAGAGATAGGAATACGCAAAGTTTTAGGTTCAAGTAAAAGAAGCCTCATCCATCAATTCTTAATGGAATCAATATTGATAACATTATGCGCAATGTTTTTAGCAGTGGTATTTATCGAGATACTTCTGCCCTATTTCAATAATTTTACAGATAAAGCTTTGAATATGAATTTTGCCGGTGTTGCTACAATTCCAATTCTACTGCTTATGGTAATCGTTGTAGGATTGATGTCTGGCGGTTATTCGGCAATATCGCTTGCTTCATTTAAAATTCTAACTGTAGTGAAAGGAAGTTTATTCAACGATAAAAGCAAAACCTGGTTCCGCAATGTGCTGGTGCTATTTCAATTTTCTGTTTCAATTCTAGTTATTGTGTGTACTATCATTGCCTACAACCAGATGAATTACATAAAAAACAAGAAACTGGGCTTTGATAAAGAGCAGCTTCTGATCATTGACAGAGCCAGTACGATCGGAGATGATCTCGGTACATTTAAAGAAGAACTGCTCAAGAATCCGGCAATCCAATATGCCAGCGCTACCTATCATATCCCGGGTACAGAAGCTGGTGGTCAAAGTTTCCGAACCGAAGACTCAGCTCCGGAAGAACTCTTGG
>JAVCCH010000143.1 GCA_030765535.1 Candidatus Tenebribacter davisii | reverse complement strand
TAGCAAGTCCAATAGTAAAAACAAAGAAGATGATAGGTCTGAATAAAAAGGCAGAAATAATTATTATAAATGCGCTGGCAGTTGGACCTATCCAGAACCATAATCTTATTAATAACTTATTTGTTTTGAAATATGTTAATCTGTTGTACTCTTCTTTTGTGTCCATCTCTGTATCTATTTTAAATAGCTGTAAGTGTGAATATCCAAGATATACAGCAATTAAGATTTTCTCAAATAATTTATTCTTCTGATGCTTTATCTTATTAAGTTCATCTGTGAATTTTTTCTTTTCTTCCCAAGTTGATTTTTGTTTACCCAAACCATGTGCCATGAATTCAGATCTGTAATAATCAACTAACATTGCATGAATGATATGACTGATAGCAGCAATTATTAAAAACCACCAATAATTAAATGGTAAAAATTCTAATTTGATCAATCCTTTTCCAAAGCCAATACCCATTCCTATATAAACTGATATACCCACTATATAATCTGAAAAGCCATCAATAATTCTTCCAACTGGGGTACCATTATTTTTTAAACGAGCTATCATTCCATCAACACAATCCAAAACTAAGGCAAAAAAGTACAATGAACCTGCAATCACAAAACTAACAACATCACCGCGTGAGAAAAAATATGCACTTATAATTCCGGTTATTGTCGTCATTAAAGAAACTTGATTTGGTGTAATGGAAGTTGGATAAAACAATTTAACAAAAATAAAGGCAATCGGTCTTAATATATAAAGAGTTAATGTTTCATCAAATATGGCATGCTTAATCGATTTTTTATAATCTTTAAATATCTGTTTATTATATTCTTTGAATTTATTATCTTTTTTGCTCATAATTTATCTAAATCCTTTTTCGGCAATTGTACCATTATCTATACTTGGATCAAAATTGGGATCCGGTACTTCCCATTTCCCATAATTCAAACGAAGGTATTCCTTTGCATTCGAGGGAACATTCACTTTCCTACCTTCCCACATAGTTGTTTCTAATTTATCAAAGAATTTACTTTCGGAATGTTTCAAGGCATTCATAATTATCCAATGTTGACGATCACCAATTTTATACTTGAAAAAAGAATCTATGTGTAAATTAATTCCACTAATTCTTTCTAAAGGAGGCTTAAGTTTCACATTCCTGAATTTTCCTGGTACCCAAGGACTTGATGTCATTTTTTTTACTACAAAAAATATCGGGAAGAATTGATATCGAATCTTCCATAACTTCTCTGCATATTCTCCAGGCACACCCATATCAGCATCATGATCCCAGGGTAAGAGGTCTCCATCACGTATGACTCCCAATAGAGTTCCTTCATCCAGCCAGTAAGGAATATTATTTTTTTCTAATATTTTTATAGCAAATAAAATCAATCTTTTCATTCTATTATAATACTTACCTTCCAGTTTTATCGGTTTTTTTGTATGTTTTCTAATCCTATCCTTTTTGGGGATTTTACTAATAGTCTTGGAATCAACTATAGAACGATCATCAATACTACTTAACCAATCTTTGTTTACTATTTTCCAATCACCATAACGAGTTGTAAGATAATTTTCAACATCACCCGGCACATTAATATCCATTTCATTAATATTGATCTTATCCAATTTCTGAAAAAAATGTGAGTTAACCCATTTACAACTTCGTTTGTCTACCCAAATATATTTATCTTCTTTTTTGTATTTAAATGTTACTCTAATTTTTTGTCCTGCATATTTACTTTTTATTAGTTTTTTTAAGATAACTGCTTTCGGAAAATCATTCGGTATCCATTCCCGCTTTGAAAGATCAATTACTGGTTTGATCCTATAGAACGGTGAAAGTTGTTTTTCCAGTTTCATAAATTTATCAAAATATTCTCCAGGAATTCCGAGATCAATATGCTTATGATCAGAACTACATTTATTATCTCTGATAATTCCCAGTAAGGTACCCGATTCCAGCCAGAAAGGGATATTATTTTCGTTTAATATCTTATAAGTTTTCTTGAATATCTTTGTATTAAGTTCATTAATAATCATCTTTAAAAATTCCTTTTTTTTGAGTTTAGAGTAACAATATAACTTTAACCACCTGCTACAAGATGGACTATCTTAATATCGTCACTACCATTAATTACCTATGTAGCAAAAGATCTTTTATTGATAAGTTGACCGTTAATTTTGACAATACTGAGATGAATCAGAAAGTTATTATCTCTTAAGGGTTTCCCAACTGTTAATCCTTTTTCCCAAAATATTTCATTAATATTAACCTTGATCATATCAACCCCTTGCAGGTTAAATTCGATATGGTTTAATAAATGTCAAGATTATTGAATGATAAATTTATAAGCCGTGTGTAAGACTAAAAATACCTATTATGCTATAAATTAATTTTGTAATTTACTATTGACAATTTAACCATACAAAAAAGTCTCATATAGTAATAAAATTTTAATAAAGAGATAAATATGATCCATAATCTTTTAAAAGGAAAAGAAATAATTTTGGCTTCAGCTTCACCTCGCCGCAAAGAAATATTCCAAATGATGGGATTATCAGCCCTGCAAATGCCAGCTCATATTGATGAAAATAATTTTTGTAATAATCCCAGGAAACTTGTTATCACTCATGCCGAGAATAAAGCTCTGGCAATTAGAAAAGCCGTTGATAATGATTACTTGATCGTAGGTAGTGATACAATAGTTTTCCAGAATTCAGAGATCCTGGAAAAACCAGAAAATAAATTTCAGGCAGCGGAATTCCTAACCCGTCTTTCCGGTACACATCACTATGTTTACACAGGTATTGCTATATCTTATAAAAACCAACTCCATTCCGGGTATGAAAAGACAAAAGTTTTTTTTAGAGATCTCACAGCTTTTGAGATTGAAGAATATATTAATACTAAAGAACCAATGGATAAAGCTGGTGCTTACGGTATACAAGGATTGGGAAGTCAATTTGTAAAAAAAATTTCCGGTTGTTACTTTAATGTAATGGGATTCCCAGTGTATCGTTTTTACAAATTATTAGAGGAGATATTATGAAAAAGATACTGATCAATAATCCAGGTTTTATTGCCACAATGAATGATGATATGGATGAATGGAAGGGTGGGCATATCCTAATAAAAGATGATAAAATTATTTCTATTGGTAAACAACCTTATACCGGAGATTATGATGAAGTAATAGATGCTTCCGGAATGGTTGTTCTGCCAGGATTCATTAATACTCATCATCATCTATATCAATCTCTAACTCGGAATATTCCTAAAATGCAGAATGAAGAACTGTTCCCCTGGCTAGTAGATCATTATGAAGTATGGCGTGAAGTGAACGATGAAGCGATCTTTACAAGTGCCCAAACTGGACTTTTAGAAATGATGTTAAGCGGAGTTTCAACCAGCTCAGATCATCTTTATCTCTTTCCTGCTAAATGCAATAAAGAACTTATTGATATTGAAATTAAAGCAGCTCAAAAATTAGGAATCCGTTTCCAACCAACCCGTGGTTCTATGTCACTGAGTAAAAAAGATGGCGGACTTCCTCCTGATGATGTTGTACAAACTGAAGAAGAGATCATGCAGGATTCACTTCGTTTAATAAATAAATATCACGATCCACATCCTGGTGCAATGCTAAGAATTTCATTAGCACCCTGCTCCCCGTTTTCTGTAACTCCGGAGCTGATGAAACAGACAGCTGAATTGGCAAAAGAGAAAGATCTAATGTTTCACACACATCTTGCGGAAACAATAGATGAAGAAAATTTCTGTATTGAAAAATTTGGAGCAAGACCGGCTGCTTATCTTGATTCTCTGGGCTGGATAAGTGGGAATGCCTGGGTAGCTCATGCAATTCACCTTTCCGATGAAGAAATTGCCAAAATGGGAAAATGCGGCATGGGAATTTCACATTGTCCATCATCTAATATGCGGCTTGGTTCAGGAATTGCCAGAATTAAAGAGATGCTGAAAGCAGGTGTAGCTGTCAGCCTGGCTGTGGATGGATCAGCTTCAAACGATTCAAGTAATATGCTCTCTGAAATCCGACTGGCAATGCTTCTCAGCCGCTTGCGAAAACCTGAATTCTGGTTAACTGCACGAGAAGTTCTGCGCATTGCCACTCGAGGTGGTGCAGCTGCTCTTGGCAGAGATGACATTGGTGAACTAACTGTCGGTAAACAAGCAGATATTGCACTATTCTCAATTGATCATTTGGAATATGCAGGCTCACTATCAGATCCATTGGCTTCACTTGTTTTCACTCAACGTATGCGACCAGTAGATCACTTGATCATTAATGGTAAACAGCAAATTAATAAGGGGAAAACAAACATTGATCTGCAAAATCTGATTAAGGATCACAATAGAATCAGTAATGAACTGATCTCCAAAGCACAAAAGAACACCGGTATCGATTTCCTGAAGCAAGGATAACCATGAAATTATTTTACAATGCCAAGTTCCATACAATGAAAAGTGAAGGTGATACTGCTACATCAGTATTAGTTGATGACAAAGGTATAATTAAGGATACATATTTAAAGACTCCAATAATTGAAAATGTTGAAAAGATCGATCTCAAAGGCAAATTTGTCTATCCAGGATTTATTGATACCCATACTCATTCATTTGAAGGTGGACTTTACAGCTTAAGTGCAAACCTGGAAAATGTAACAAATCTTAGCGAAGTTTTTGAGATCTTAGCCCAGACAAAACCTGTTAGCGGCAAGATCTTTGCCTTCCATTTTGATGAGAATAGCATTGAAGAAAAAAGATTTCCAACCAAAGATGAACTTGATAAGATCTTTCCTGATATTCCGCTTATTTTAAGAAGGGTTGACGGGCATAGTTGTGTAATAAATTCCAAAGCTGCAAAATTGATAGACTGGGAAGAACCACTTCCAGCAGATTTTAATGGCTATCTGTTTAAACGGGTAAATGGGAAAGCATCAAACT
This sequence comes from Candidatus Tenebribacter davisii, assembly GCA_030765535.1. Classification (GTDB taxonomy): domain Bacteria; phylum Cloacimonadota; class Cloacimonadia; order Cloacimonadales; family TCS61; genus Tenebribacter; species Tenebribacter davisii. The sequence continues at coordinate 1,426 of JAVCCH010000143.1, read as the reverse complement.
GGTTTCATCGGAATTTGACCGATGACGCAATCATACAGGCCTATCAGCAGGCTGCAAAAATTGCACTTCAAAATGGACATACCGCTGTTCACACAATGATTGGTGATGCTTATTCCGATATTAAACATTTTGATCTGATTAAAGAAAATCTACATATCTTCCCAATAGAATTTATTTTGTATCCACAAATTACAAATGTTGACATTGCCCTGAAAGCTGGATCTCGTAGAATTGGCGGGTGTACTTTGGCAGACGGTTCTATCGGTTCACATACGGCTGCTTTTTTTGAACCTTATGCGGATAAACCGGAAACATCCGGTATCCTATATCGTTCAGATGAATTCTGGCAAAATTATATTCGCAAAGCTCATAAACATAATTTGCAAGTTGCTGTTCATTGCATAGGTGATGCTGCTATCTCCCAGATCCTGAATTGCTATGAAACAGTTCAGCTGGAAAATCCAAAAGACTTAAAGCACATGATAATTCATAATGAGCTTACTTCCGATGAAATGCTGGATAGAATGGCAAAGGCAAATGTGAGTGCAGTAATGCAGCCAATGTTCGATAGATTGTGGGCTGGCAAAAATGGACTTTATGAAACTCGTTTGGGTACAAAAAGAACTTCTCGAACAAACAGACTCGCTTCAATCTATAAAAGAGGAATTCTTCTCACTGGTGGATCGGATTGGTACATAACCGATCTGAATGCCTTAAAGGGAATTGATGCTGCCACAAGAATTCATAACGAAAAGGAACAACTCACACCATATCAAGCTATTGAGATCTATACAAAGAATGCAGCTATACTTTCCGGTGACGAAGAAAGATTTGGCACAATTGAGAAAGGAAAGCTGGCTAATTTTGTTTGTTTGGATGAGGATATTCTAAAGAGTCGATCAATTAAAGATATTAAGATTAATTCTGTAGTTGTAGAAGGAAAACGATATTTGAATTAGACATTCGTTACTTGAAATATATTTAGTACTAATTCTTAAGTTGTATCTTACATGCAAGCAAAACGTTTTTCAAAAGTACAGAAGTTGTTATCGTTCCAATCCCACCTGGAACTGGTGTGATAGCAGCCGCTTTATCAAAACAGCCTGAATAATCAACATCACCAACATAGCGATAACCTTTTTCTGCATCCTCAATCTGGTTCACACCAACATCAATGATAATTGCATTTTCATTTATCATACCAGGTTTGATAAATTGAGGTTTACCAATTGCTGCAATAAGAATATCTGCCTGCTTTGTATGATATGCCAGATCTTTAGTCCTACTGTGACAAACCGTTACAGTTGCATTACCGGTTTTATTTTTTCGCAGTAATAAATTTGCCATTGGTTTACCCACGATATCGCTTCTTCCCACAATAACAATATGCTTACCACTCGTTTCAATCTCATAGTAAGATAGAAGT
>JAVCCH010000159.1 GCA_030765535.1 Candidatus Tenebribacter davisii | reverse complement strand
TATCATAACCCACTGCACTACCGGGACCATTCAAAATAACAATTGCTGAACCTTGAATAGTTTCTGGGATTAAATGAAGATCAATGTTACCAAGTAAACCTGATTGCGGTGAGATATTGTAGACCTGATCATCATTATTGTCTTGAACTGTTACTTTGGTTGTTTTTTCTTCAGTGCAACTAATTATGAATAAAGTTAAAATCACTAACATAAACAAGTATATTTTATTTCTCATTTACTCCTCCTATTATTGTTTTTCAACTAATTACCACTAATGCATGTATGCCATACCACATTTTAAACTATACATAACCAATTATAGTTATGCCATTTATGGTACAATAACTTAGGTTCTTGTAATTATTGTACTACTTATCAATTATCCCAATCCAGATCATCTGACCGACTCTTAATATTCTGCTTGCCACTAAGCTATACTAATGAGGAGATTTCATTCATTCTTGTCAATTAATCTTTAGTGCCGTTTCTATATTTATCCCCTTTACCAATAACCATACCCCGATTGTTAATTCAAAGGGAAAGACTTAGGGACGACCTATAAATACCCATAAAACCTGAAAACGCAATCCCAACCTAAATCAGTCCCGATACATCGGGATGAGCGGTACTCCGGACAAGACTTAGGGGCAACCTTTCCACTGCCAATATTTACAATAATAAATCTTACATTGCTAAACCATAATCTCATTTATTACATCGTAGATGTTATTTATATGTAGGTTAATCGTCCTTGATTAACTGATTAAACAAAGAAATTAATCAAAATGATTAATCTACAAACAAGAGGTACTAACACATCGACAGGAAAATATTAATCTCTTTTACATCGTAGATGTTATCTAATTGTAGCAAAACATCACCCCATGTCGTCAACTCTTATCCGGATTACCCTGGCAAAAAAAGTGATTATATAATCCAATATATTCTCACCTTCATCACTATAATAATGAAAATATTGAACTATTATTTTTGCACCTTTTTATCTATCTGGTATTTCCTTAAACTTAACTAATTCATATTTTAAAATAAAAACCTGATCATATCTGGCAATTATTTCTTCAATTAATAAAGTGTCATTATACATGATATTTCCCTTATCATTTATCAATAGATAAATTGGAGTCATTTCACCTAATTTTAATACTGGATTATCAAATGGCTTACTATAAAAAGAGCCGTACTTGTATAGCTTATATTGAGGACTCATTGATCCCCCTAAACCACCAGGACCATAATCATATGTGGTATTGAACATTACTGTATTATCTTCTTTTATGATAAACAAAGTACATCCTTGAAGTTTATAATCACCTGCGCCCTGATCTGAAATTTTTATGGTATCATCAAGCTTGCCTTTTTTATATTTTTCAACATAAAATGCGATACCATAACCTGATTCAATATCACACGAAAATCTCCACTGGCTCAATCCTAATTGATTAAATGCATTATAAATATCTTTATTTGATAATGGTGTATTAACGGTTTCCAGTGTAACCTCATTATTCTGAGCATTTAGCAAAAAAGCTGCCAGAAATAAAATAATAAAAAATAACTTATTAAACATTTTTCCTCCTATGAAATCGATACTAAGCAATAAATACATTTTTAATATTAATTGGCAAGAAATAAAATATTTATTTCTCTTACATCGTAGATGTTATTTATGTAGGTTAATCGTCCTTGATTAACTGATTAAACAAAGAAATTAATCAAGATGATTAATCTACAAACACGTGGTACTAACACATCGACAGGAAAGTATTAATCCCTTTTACATCGTAGATGTTATCTAATTGTAGCAAATCATCAACCCCCACCGATATATTTACCCCGTATGGGGTTATCTTCCCTTTTTAATTATATAGACCCATGCAAAGCAATCGAATATTTTCCACCACTAAGTGCACGTGCACCGCCGGGTATTTCCAGGTGGGGCGCAGTAAACGACCGCTATCAAATATTTCCTGATAAATAACATTTCTGGGAAGTAAAGTATAGATTGCTGCTGATTACTACCCGCAGTTCTCGCCCCTCGCAAACCGAGCCGTAGCTTTAGCAGCTTAAGCGAAGGTTGGACTTCCGGAGTACCGTTAGCTGTGCAGGTCCTGCTTATAATTCTTCCCTGTCAATTCTGTCCATTCCGTCCACATATTAATCATTTCTCAAAATATCCCACATTCAGCTCTGCCTGGGTCAGCCCATAGCGTCCAAAACCTGCTGCCATATCAAGCAGATCACCTAAAATTTCTATTCTGTGCAGCCAGTTATCTTAACTTAATATATTCTAATCATGATTCAGTACGATCCAGACAATAACCACCCCGAGACCAAACCGACGACTCGCTTGTTAGCTGCATTTCTTACTTCAATAGCAGACATTTTTTCATTGCTTCAATCTTCTTTTCACTAATTTCGATCTGATTGCTCTTAGTGAAATTAATTCTTCTTCAGTTAGAGTACTAAGCAGTATAGGGTCAGTAAAACTCAGGATTTCTTCAATTTCTTTATTATCTCTTAACATTCTATCAAGGTGATTAAATTGTTTTAGAGATATATTCTCTTGATAAGGAATAATTAATTTTTTAAACTCATTTGGTGTTAATTCAAGTACACCTCCACCATAAAATCTACCTTCTAATTCAGCTAGAATTAGTGTTAGAGTATTGTAAAATGAAAATACTAAATTCCTTATTCTATATTCCCTTTTTGTATTGATACCATAGAACGAATCTGTTACATAAACTCCAGCTTGATTGTACAGTAACTTAGGAAATAAGTGACTTCTTTTTGTAAACATACCTTCTGATTTCCAAACATTCGGTACATTATACCAATTCTTTCTTTGGGTCATTTTATAACGTTTATGCAATTCCGACAAATCATTATCTTTCATCTCCTCGCCCCAATTAATATATGAATTTTCAAGACTACTAAGTTCATGTTTTGGTTTATTGGGAAAGAGTATTATGTTAATTTCTTTATTTTTCAATTGTAAATATTCTAAATCCTTTTTACTAAAACGTAACAACCCAGGTAGCACAGAACATTTAGGAATTATTGGTTTCACTAAATCTTGGATAATATCTAGTTTTAATTTGCAGATGTCATCTTTACTCCGAATAAAAAACTTACTAGCTGCTGTAACTAATCCAACTTTTGCTTCTTTACAATAAGAGGTTATCGTGCTATATTCATTTTTTTTATCTTCAATAACATTTAACTCATCATCATTTAAAATGTAGTTAGTCCATTTATCTAATGAAGTTCTATGTATATTGCTGAATTTTTCTGTATATCTTGGTTCTTTGAGATCATCTAAAGTCTCAACATGATAAAAAGATACTCCATGTTCTTCATTGTTTTCAACTTTTTTCACTCCTATTAATGCTATAACATCTTGTTCAACGCCACTAAAAATAAGTTCATTGAATGTAAATATTTCTACTCTATCAAATTCAGTATGAATTAGTGCTCTTAATTCCGCGGTGTATTTAATTTGAAGAATATCAGAAGGAAGTACAAAGCACATAATTCCATTTTCATTTAAACTCATAATTGCTGCTTTAACAAAAGCAGGCCAGATGTTCTTAATTTTTCCATTTGATTTGATTTCAGAGCTATATTCTCTTGCTTCTTTATGAATCGTTTCACATAAATTAATGCTTATATCGTCCAAATTATTTTTCTTTATGTATGGTGGATTTCCAATTATCAATGAATATTTAAAGTGTTTATCCACATGGAATTGCAAATAATTTTGATTAAAACAGTTAAGAACCATGTTAGTATTATTTTGCTTTTGTACAAGTTTAATTGCTTTGGCTAATTCCTTTTCATTAATATCAATAATATCAATAATAATTGAATCGAAACTATCTGGTATTAATGATTCATAAAATGATGATAGGAAGCGACCATCTCCAACACTTGGTTCTAATATACTTATATTTTTATCGCTAATATATTTAGTTGTAATGTGCTTTGCTAAAAAATCAGAAAGTATTTTGGGAGTATAATATGCTCCTTTCAGTTTTTGTTCAGTCATTTTGGTCTTTGAATTTCTTCTGGTTCATAACTACATATAGTCCTACACTCAATCATTAACTTGCAACTATCTCTTTGTATCTCAATTATTTTAAAAAGAAAGCTAACTGCTTTTGGATCCTTTATTCTTTGTTGAAGATGTTCTACATGCAATCGCAATATTTCGAGTGCATTAGTTAATCTTTTATCAATTTCAACATGATTTCTTTCATTAATAAGTTGTGGTCTGTTCAGACACAATTTATTAATAACGTAAGATGGTGCTACAAGAGTACTTTTCAAAATTCCGTGCTCATCTATATCGAATAATTCATTATAATTTGTTCCATTAGGGTTTGGATATGAAATGACAGAATGATCTTGGTTAGGCTCGTTTGGCCAATCATTACTCTTAAATCTGTTGCATATTGGGCACGAATAGAAGAGATTATTATAATTATTTATTAGTTCAGGAAATTTTGATTGTGGTTTGTAGTGTTCAATATGAAAATGATCAACTCCTCCTAAAGAGTTCTCATGTATGGCGCAATAAACACATCTATTCTTGGCTTCGTCTCTTAAATATGATTTATAATCTCCATATTTGGAAATTTGCTTTTGAGGTGTTGTCTTCTTTTTGTTAATAACTGTCCATTGCATTTACTTCTCCAAATAAACTTTGATTTCTTCTGCTAATCTCTCTAACTCTTTGGTTTTGTTATTAAATTCATTAAGCCAAGTTTGCTTAGAATAAATTAATTCAGTATTGTATGGTAAATTCAATTTTGTTTGAAGGCTTCTTAATTTATCATAATCTTTTTTTTTAGCAGAATTTGTTGCAACTAGTTCTGATAATTCAGAAAGTGTTAATAGTTCCTTTTCATGTAGCTCTCTATATCGTTGAGCACTCCTTATGAATCTTAAAACAAATTGTTCAGAGTTTTTTTCAAAATCTCCTCTTTTGATAACACTATCATATTCACCAAGGTTATCAGTAAGATTTTTATCATCAATTATTGTAGCAACAATATAAACGGGTAATTCTTTAAATGATTTTCTGATAATTGATACTAATTCATGGCCATTGTATTTCACTGATATCTCTCCAACTTCACTCTGTTCTTTCAGTTTTTCATCAACGAGAAGAATCGTTATTCCATTTTTATTTATCCAATCTACACATTTTTCTTTATGTTGAAAAGGAGGAGTATCTACAACAGGCAGTTTAACTTCAATAGATTCCAATGTTAACTCGATTCTTTCTTTTATCATTAATCTAATTTTCTTTCTGTCATCAATAATACCAATCATTATTCCTCCTATGTACTTGGTAACCAGATGCTGAATCTTGCGCCTTTCAATGTTGGGTCGTTTTCTACATAACAATCACCTTTCAAATCCTCTACAAGTGATTTAACAATTGTTAATCCTAATCCGGTACCTGTCTCCTTTCCTTGTTCTCCTGTTTTTGTTGTAAATAGAGCTTCCCAAATTATTTCCCGTAATTTCTCATCTACACCATGCCCACTATCTGCAACACATATTGAAAAACCGTTATGACCATCTCTTTGTGTCTCTTTAAGTTCAACTTGTACAATTCTTCCTGTAGGATTAGCTAAACAAGCAGAATATGAGTTTGTCATTAAATTCAATACTATGGTTTCAATATCCATGGGAAATGTTTTAGCAATTACCTCTGTCATTATTGGTTCTATTTTTATTTCCCTAGCTTCAAAAATGGGTTTAATATCCTTAATTATGTTATCAATTATTTTTTCTATATTTATTTTATGTTTTCTTCTCTTATCTCTTTTAATCCTTGATAAAGCAAATGAGCCCCATTCATGAACTTGATTGGCATATTTTTGTGCTTCTTCAATACGAGTTATTGTTCTCTTCAAATCAAATTGTTTTGATTGAATTAATAAAAGAATATTGCCAATTACTATGTTGAGTTTATCAACAGATATTCTAGTTTCGTGTCCAAACACTGCGGAAGAAATACCAAGGGTTGCTAAACCACTAAGGGTTCTATTCTTATTAAGAATATCTTCAATCGCTTCTTCAGTTTCTTTTGTTTTATCTACAACTATTTGAACTTGTTCTGATGCTGACAAAACGTAATCATGCTTATTTTGTATTGCTATTGCTTTTAATTCTTTGAGTTCGCTTTTTAAGTTGTCCAATTCTTTTTTATATTCTTCTAATAATGCTCTATTAGATTTTCTTTTTTTCTCATCTTTTTTGTGAAGCTTCTTTTTGATATTAAATCTATGTAATTCAAGTAGCCTAATACAGCAAAGGGTCAAAGCTCTTAAGTCATGATAAGCTTCGTTATGAACCAATCCCTCTCTTGCAGCACTATCATCAAGGTTGGGATTGTCATCTCTTTGGATGTATACAGCCCCCATCATCTGATTATTTTTTACTTTCCATCCTTCTCTTCCAATACCAGCAGGATCACGGCCCTGTCTTTCACCTAAGTCCAACCAATCTTCACCTTCACATCCTGTAAAACCATAGGGTTTCAAGCTAATATCATCTCTATATATTTTTATACCACCATTGTAGCTGAGATATTCTCTTAATTTTTTTAATGTGAATTCTGTACCTTCAACAAATGCTCCTTCTATAGGATAAAACATTAGATCAATCATAACGGGGCCGCAAGAAGGACTTTCTTTGCTTACTGAGATATTTTTTATATCCTTTAAATATTTCTTCCCGTCAATATTATTTTTTTGAGTTAGCTGAGTCCAAGAGATTCGATTTTCTTCTTCTTGACTAAACTTGTACTTGTCCTTCAAAGTATAAGTAATTTCATCATCTACTCCTTCATATATCACCTGTATGCTTACTTCAGGTTCTAGATGCTCTTTTACTTTAATTTCTCCTTTATATTCTGTTTCGATATCAGTGATCAAATTTATATTAAAGTCACTTTTAGTCCTGAATGGTGAAACCAATAAAGATAACTCTTCAAATAGTTTTTTTGCATCAGAATCTCTCCATTGATTCCTTAAATTAGTAATGACTATTTCTGTTCCGTGATTATTTTTTAGATTATCTTTGGGTAGTCGAATGGTGCTTGATTCTACTTTTTTCAAGGGAATAAGGGATAAATCAGTTCTTTGTTTTGTAAAGTCATCCCAATCAATAATTATTCCAATTATTTTACTATTGATTTGTTTTGTTTTTAATAGAATTTCAGATCCCAGCCTATCGGCAGACAAACGCCCTATTCCTTTCTCTCCAGTTTTTCTTCTGTTTGTTGTTGTTTTCTTATTAATTCTTTTATCAGAATAACCTATTCTTAACCATTTGTTAATTATATCATCATTAGACATTCCAGTTCCATTATCTGCCACTCTAATATATGGATTATTTTGTTTTGTAATAATTTCAATTTCTACTTTTGTAGCATCTGCATCATATCCATTTTTTACAAGTTCTATTATCGCCGTAGTATGATCTTTGATGCTATCCTTTCCTAAATGTGAAATCGTTCCAGAATCTGTGCGGAATCTCAAATTGCTTTCGTCATACTCAATAAAATCATGTGACAATTCAAAGAATCTCTGGAAATCGACATTCTTAGATTCAAGAATTTTCTTCAGTTCATTTTTAATTTTCAATTCATTATTCATAATTTCTCCATTATTTACAAAATCATTAATTTAACAGATATATAATTTGTAAACTAAAATAAATTCCAATCTCTTTTAACCACAATTTCCACTCATAGATTATTCTATAATTTCATTTCAGATCAAGTCCCAGTGTATGAATAAAGTAATTTGTTTACGCTTCATCGCAAATGTTTTGTATGAAAGCACAATCGGATCAGGATTTCATGTATTTCTCACAACAATTCGTTGTTAAGTGACCCAGTAAGTCTTTATCTTCAAAGATTTCCAGAAGGTTTATATCCACCACTAAGTGCAGGTGCACCGCTGGTGTACTCACAAGTGGGGCGCAGATAACGACCGCTATCAAGTAATTCCTGATAAATATCATTTTTGGGATGTAAGGTATGGATTGCTGCTAATAACTGACCGCAGTTCTCGCCCCACTTCCGGAGTACCGCTAGCGGTGCAGGTCCTGCTTATAATACTGCCCTGTCAATTCGGTCCATCCCGTTCACATTTTAATCATTTATCAAAATATTCTCACATTTAGCTCATCCTGGGTCAGCCCATATCGTCCAAAACTTGCTGTATCCAGCAGATCACCCAAAGTTTCTATTCCGGGCAGCCAGTTTTTAATGCTAAGGGTTTTTAAGTCAAAACCCAAAACCTGGGCGGCTTTGAATATTGCTTTGCTCCAGAGATGATGCCTGCCGATGGCTTTGCCGTGTTTTCCTTTTCGGTAATTCAGCGGAAACCAGCGATTATAATATTTCTGCCAGACTTCGGAAAATTGGGGACTTACTTCCTGCCAGCATGTTAGTACTTTTGGCATCACGGCACAGAAATACTGGGTCT
>JAVCCH010000146.1 GCA_030765535.1 Candidatus Tenebribacter davisii | reverse complement strand
GGGTAAATAAGGTGAGTAGGGCGGATATAACGGCTGCCCGGTGGTGTTTTTCTCGTAAAGACACAATGGCGAAAGTGAAAAAGCCAGTGGCGAGGATAAGCATGAAGATCAATAAGATCATTTCAAGAAGTGTCATAACAAAGCTCTTTTAGTGGTTTGGGATATTATATCCCAAGTTGGTATTTACTTTCTGGCGGATGTGTGGGGAATTTGCTATTTTATCGATATTGGCATGTACGCCATTATCCCCCATTGATTTTGTAATAAGGTTGAAAATATACTAAAGTAGTACATAGATCGAGTCATTTTACGCTTTCTCTATTTTTCATCTTACTTTCATTGGAGGAGGAAGATCAATCCAGCAGCGATACTTCAACTGATAGAGAAGTGTGCCGCGTCTTCAGTGATCTCCAGGCGGGGATTGGAAGGAGTCTTTGGATGAAACACAAGACTTTTTTCGGTGCAGGTTCAATCGTCCTGGCTATTTTGCTTTCAAGAAGACATAGTAAACCGGGTTAACTGAATTAAACAGATTTCTCTCGAACAGAGAACTTTTCGCGCGCCTGGACGTTCATTCAAACCCTATCACGTCTGGAAAAACCATTCATTTGAGGTATAATAGTGTCTGTCAAATCAACCCTTGGTGACATAAATGTGCTGTTAACAGCTGGTGACCCGAGATCTCATTGTTCTCCGAGGTTGGTTATAATGAAAATTTCGGGGCGTGGCTCAGCCCGGATAGAGCGCACGGTTCGGGTCCGTGAGGTCGACGGTTCAAATCCGTCCGCCCCGACTATTTTGACCAAAAAGTGACCCATTTTGTGTCATTTATTATCATCTTGGAGAATTGGTAACATAAATATTTTCATATAGGGAGGTATCAATAATGAACACAAAAGAAGTAAAAGCAAAGATTTTTGATCTAGAAACGAATCAGTTTGTATCTGATATTGTTTTAACAATTAATCTAACTGATGCAACTTCGAATAGTCTTGCTATCATTGAAATTGTTGGTAGGATAAAGACACAGGATTTTCAATTTGCCTATAAACCTTTCATTCTTGAAATTAATCCTTCAATACGTGTTGTTGCGAATTTAATACAAGGTGAAACAGCTAGGTGGTTTACTGAATATAAGATTGATTTACAGGATTATTCTTGGATTAATACTGAATGGTTTGACAGCTTACAAAGCTAAATCACGTAACTCTCAGTTATTTATATTTCTTCCTTTTGAGAATTACATTCCGAACATCATCATTTGATAATTTACTGTAATATTTATAGGTTGTCCCAGGGTCTTTATGTTACATATTTTGTGAGTATACTTGAAAATCCTGACAATTATATGAATTAGAGAGACCAAATTAATTGACTGCATCCTATAATCATTTTTTATATGCGAGAGGTCGATAGTTTAAGTACACCTGCCCCAACCAGAAATGGGTTCAGTTCAAATAGCAGCCACTTGTAAATGATTTGATTTTCTTCTAAGTATCTGGCTTTCTATCAGTTCATTCAGACCAAAGTCTATTGAACTCAGCACTGTTGAATTCAAAGACCGTTCGAGTAACGCCAGGAGCTCCTTTGATGCCCCTTTTCACTATTTTACCTTGATCAAGATATATCTCGACTTTTCAGAGACTTGTCATAATTTGTTCAGGTTTGAAACTTTGCCTTCTTGCCATTCTAGACCTCTGAATTGTCTTTTAGTTATCTCTGCATCTGGATCAGTTTTCGACAATCAGGTCACAGTAATATGCTTGATTTATCTACTTCTTTCAGGAATATTTTTATTATATAATATACAAGAGAATTTACATAAATCTAAATCTTGGAGGGAAAATGAATGACAATGAGAAATTTAACATTGATTTAGCAGTAATAACTTCAATTCCTATCGAAGTTGTTACTGGATTAACAATATTTGATGGGAATTATGAAAAAATATTGATTGATCCTTGTGATGAAGATATAAATTTTGGATTTAAATCATATGTTGAAAGAAGCTATTATGAAAATGACCTCGAAGCAGGAAATGAACCCACGCTTTTTCACTGTGGTTATATTGAGACTAATGGGAATAAAAAATTATCTTTAGTTATTGCCAAACTCACATCATATGGAGGTTTGGCGATATCATCATTTATTACTTGGATTAACAGTATTTGGAAACCAAAGAATTTCTTGTTATTAGGTATTGCCATGGCTTTTAATGATGAATATAAGTTGGGTGAAGTTGTGTTTCCCACATATGTTTTGAGTCCCATTATTTCGAAATTCCGAGGGCCTGACAAAAACTCGTTAAAGTATGATTATACTTTTAATTCAGATTTCCATAAAACATTTCTAAATAATAGGGAAGATGAGATAATTTTTGATGGGAAAAAAATAATCACTCATCAAGGCCATTATTATAGTTCAAATGAATTAATTGCGTCTACATCATATCGGTATTTAATCAAATCTCAATATCCTTCAATGGATGCAGGCGAAATGGAAATTAACGGCGTATTATTTGGTGCAGGAAAAATCAATACACATTTTGCTTCAAATTTTTATGTAATTAAAGGTATTTCTGATTATGGGATTGATGAAAAACAAGATACAAAATATAGATTTGAAGCTGCTATAAATTCTGCAAAGTTGGTTAGATATTTTATAAAAGAAGATGTGATTCAAGGCCAGAATAAAGAATTTTTAATTGATGAGTCACTTTCTGAAATCACTGAGGCTGAACGATTTAATTGGATAGGTGAGATGCAATTCTCACAAGGACTTTTTAATCATGCAGAATATTGTTTCCTAAAAGCATGGGATTTAGTCAATTTCAATGACAAGGAGATATTATCTAAATCATTGGCGCAAAAAATTTCAAAGAATATGGCTAATGTCAATGTTTTTACAGGTAAGCAAAATATTGCTCTTAAGTTTGCGTTGATTTCACTGATGCATTCAAAATTCCTGAAAAAGAGTTCACAAGCAGATTCCCATTATATAACTGGGCGTGTTCTTCGGGAATGTGAATTAATGAAAGCTTGTTTAGACTTTTTAACTTTGGCAAAAGAGGAATATGACAATGATAATGATTTTATCGGCTTAGCCAATTCATTACGTTGGATAGGGTATACAAAATACAAGCAAGGTGATTACATAGAAGTGTACTGCGGGTGTTTTTTTGGACACGAAAACCAGTGAACAAATTAGGGGTTTCTGACTAGAAAATCCCCGTGAGCAACCTCAAACTCCAATGGTGTCATATAACACAAAGAAGAATGGATTCTT
>JAVCCH010000008.1 GCA_030765535.1 Candidatus Tenebribacter davisii | reverse complement strand
TTTCTTTCAGACGTAGTCTGCTCATTTTACATTGAACTTCTCAAAACTGAAAGTATATAAATAATCAATTGTTTTTTTCAATTAAACTCCAATTTACTTAAAATATCTTTTAAATAAATATTAGTAAACCAATATACACCTTCTCTATTTAAGTGATCAATGTTATAAAAATACTCTTCGCAAGATGTTATTTTACTACAATCATAATAATTTATAGAAAAATCCTTATTCAATTCATCTAAAAATTTTATCAACTCATTATACAAGGGTTCTTCGCCAAGCAATGTTGGTGGAATTATAAATAGTATTTTATCTTTATTCGCTTGTACTAATTTTACTGTATTAATTATTTTCTGTTCCTGTAAGTCTATTGCTTTTACTTCATCAATGTCAATGGCATTTTAAATTGGTACAGTTTTGGCAGTCAAAAATGGTACAGATTTTCATGCCATTTTATCCTTCATTCTATAGCTGTCACCTGCCATAATTATGGGTTCTGCATGGTGAAGCAATCTGTCTAATATTGCTGTAGCAATTACTTGATCTCCAAACGTACTTCCCCATTCATTAAATAATTTGTTTGAAGTTAGTATTACTGACCTGTATTCATAAAACTCATTTATAAGTTGAAAAAATAAACTTGCGTGTTCTGGCTTTAATGGCAAAAATCCCATCTCATCAATGACAAGCATATCTTTCTTCAAAAGTTTCTTCACAAACAAAGATAACTTCTTTTGATAATTTGCAATTAGCAGATCATCAATCAAATTATTCATAGAATAAAATGTAGCAGTATAACCATTTTGTATAGCTGCATAAACCATTGATATCGCCAAATGTGTTTTACCAACTCCTGGAGGCCCCATTAATATCTTATTTTCTCTATTATCTAACCAGGCGAAAGTTTGCCATTCACTAATCTGTCTTTTTGTGACAGAATGCTGATAAGTAAAATCAAACTCTTCAAAAGTCTTAATATATGGCAACTTAGACTGTTTAAGATGAAAGTTTATTTTACGCTGGCTACGCATTTCGCATTCTCGAATGAGTAGATCATCTAAAAATGTCTGATAGGATTCATTATTATCTGTTGCATTTTTAAGAATGACTTCCAGATTATTAATGGTATGGAAACATCTGATTTTCTTTAGGTTACTCTTGATTCTATTTATCATAACACACCTTCATGTAGAAATCTTCAGATCGTTGGATTGAAGACGTTACTATTTTGCCGGAATAACAAGTCGCTGCTGACAATTCTATCTCTTGCAGGAGTTGTTTCTTCTTCGTTTCTTTGATTATGCTTTCAATGCGGCTAGCACGTAATTGTATCAACTCCATTGATTTGGTAATTATAAAATCCCAATCCATATCATTATTATTCTTATAGATTTTGAGCAAACCTCTGAGTTGATCCCTGGCAATCTTGGGATTTTCACTAATTAGCCTTTCAATAAATGCAGTACTATTATGATATCTACAGAGGACAGTTTTACATTCTATCTCCAATTTGTCTAATACTTTACTGAAATCCCTGTAATGATTATTGTTACGAACTATCTGATTTTTACTATCTGATATACGATGTTGAGCAATAATTTCCTTATCTTTATTCATAATAATCAAATTATTCTCTTCAGGACGTATAAATACTCCACGACTTTGATATTCTAAAGGTACAGAATATTTATTACCTTTATATGATATGAGACCTACCTTATCTGATTTGCGATTTTCAACCGATGAAATGTACCAGGGCTTCATTGTTATTAATTCTTCAGTAAAAAGAACATCTGGCTCTATTCCGGTTGTACTATGTCTTTCATTATTTATACGATCAAACCATAATAAACTTCTTGATCGTATGTCTTCAATATCTTTATAAAATTCTCCATAGAGAAAGTCTTCTTTTACTTCACGAACAACACGTTCTACCTTACCTTTACTTTCTGGATCATAGCCTTCACAAACGCGAGGCTCAAAACCATATTGTAAAGCAAACTTGTGAAACTTCTCATTGAACCATACTTCTCGATAATCCTCTTTTATCACGACAAGCTTAGTTTGATCATAAATATATTCCTTTGCTAAAGCACCGTAATATTGAAATGCTTCTAAATGTGCTTTGATGAAATCAATAGTATTGTAGGGTCTAGTTTGAAAATGCACATATTTTTTACGGGAATAGGATGATACGAAAACTACGAAATACACCTTATAATTCGATTTCGTATGACGATTAACGACAAATTCACCGGGATCAACTTGTATCTGATTACCAGGCTTATCATTAATTATCGGCTGATAATACCGTTTTCTTGTTGGAGTGATTTCTGATCGCAATTTTCTGACATAATTGCGGAAAGCTCGGTGTTTACTGGTAATTTCAGGATAGTTATTCTTCATTAAACGATAAAGTTTACTGCTTCTAATTTGAGGATACTTATCCAATTTCTCCATTATGAAATCATAAGCAATTTCGAATTCGCTAAATCGGGATTTTGAAAGCAGGATTTTTTCTGCCTTTTCTGAGTTCAAATTGAGATACTTATTTACTGTCGTTTTAGATTTCGACAATGTTTTAGCTATCTCTCTTTGACTCATACCCTGAGATTCCAACATTTTTACACTATGATACATTTTTACTCCTATCATTGGCACTCCATAATACATTTTTGTGTGCCATTTTGTATGTACCAGTTTCAACTGCCAAGTTAGTACCATTTCTCACTGCCATTAACAAGAGTAAAGAGTCAAGAGTGAACTGGAAGAAGTTTCAACTATTAAAGATTTCTTAATAGTTCAAAAAAAAGTGGTTCAATTTTTGCAGAGACGTGGCTCTGTGCAGCGGATGCTATGCTCCCGTTATCCGAAATATCCATTCAGCGTTGCAGCCTGATCAATTATATTTCGCAAATACAAATATTGAACTATTGTTATAAAATATCAATGTAAGTGAAATTAATACACTAGTAACCCACAGGGAACCAACAGGGAGGGTACAGGGAGCATTACTTAAGACAGTAATTTATTATAACTTACTATTTACCAGGGAGTAATATAGTATTTTTCTGCTTTATTAGATAAAATCTGGATTATTTTCAGTTACGAGATTGAAAATGTTTTTATTTAGATGAAATGTTGATAGTATTTCTGGGGGTATCATGAGCATCAATTCCAGTTCTGATTACATTACATTTTATTACATTAAATCACACCTTCGCACTTTCGCCCCTTCACACCTTCGTTTATTTCCCAGCTCTGGATTATTTTTTAACTACAACAGCATCATTAAAATTCGTAATTTCTCCTTTCTGATCTTTACTCATATTCTTTCACGTTACTTCTTTTTTCAAGAATTTTATCTGACAAACTGTTTTTATTCATTTCTTCACCTCATAAGCTTTCTTAAATTCTACAATTTCACTCTTTTCATTTTCTGTAATAGCATTATTCTTTACTAAAAGATCAATGAATTTTTTATCCTTCAAATCATCATAGGTTATATCTGAATAACTTAACTCAAGTTTCATCTCTTGGATCAAAGTATTGACATTGGGAAAATTAATCTTCTTAATTATGGGATTAATAGCCTCGTCAATTACTTGATCAAATATAGTTAACTGTCTTGAATCTTTTATATTATCTGGTGGATTTTCTTTTAGAAATTTATGTAGTTCAGCTTTTATCCTTTTCTCGGTATTTATGATGTCAGACTTTAACATCTTGAAAATGAGTTCCTGATGTTCAGCAATTTCTGCTTTGAACTTTTCCAATTCTTTTTCAAAATCTGATTTATGAGACTTTTCAATAATCGATTTATTCCTAACACCGATTCTAATAAGATGTTTTTTTCGTAAATCATTATACTTTTTTCCCAATAGTCTAATCAGATTCTGCTTATTATTTGCTAAATTTTCAAATAGACTCATATGCACTGCTAATTTGTTAAGAAGCACTTCATCTTTGATTGGAAAAGCCTTTCTAGGTATTTTTACTTTTTTACTGGTTATTCTAATTCCAGTAAATGATAAATCAACATATTGTAATTTTGTTGTGTAGGTTATCATTAGCCTGTTCAAATCTGGATTCATAACTGGATTCTTTTTAATATTCTCCTTAATGGCAGAATATTTCTTCTCATCAATAGGCTTAACTTCTGCTATATTATCATTATCCTCAAGCTTTTTTATCTGCATTGCTGTTTCTTCTGCAATAAGTTGTGTACTTCTTATAATTTCGTCCTTCTTTTTCTCAGGAAAGTAATATGATATCAAATTCAATCTCATCATACTATCCATCTTCAAAGCATTTATCAAATTCTCTTGACCTGGTAATATCCTGCTCTGAGGAAACAGCAAATAACCAATATCATCAACAATTATAAAAGATACGAGATTATTATCAAGTTGCCTGACCTGGACACCTTGCGAACATAATTTTTCAATAGCTTTAAGACCACAATAACCATTTCTGATATTATCTTCTGAAATATTAAGAATAACCTTCAAGTCTTTCCCTAAGTAAAGTACACTGAGAAGAGCTTCTGCAAGTTCATTATATAAACCCGGAAGCAAAAGAAAAATACGCTTATGTGCACTTGTAATCAAATTAGTTAACGACGAATTATCCAATACCTTTGCAATCATAATTTACTCCATCTCCCCATCATTCACTCCTCCTTGTTAGTTGTTTTTTTTCCTTTGGATATGATTTCGTTGATACTCACTCTGCTATATCCAATCTACTCAAATCCTCAATACTCATACTTTCATAATCATCTTTACTCAAACCAAACCGTAGCAGAACACTATCCAAATTCGGATCCACCATCTTGGACTCCTGGTAAGTGAGTTCGTATAATTTATAAACATTCAGATCAATCTGAAATTCTAAATGTTGTGTATTACTACCAGATTTCTTTAAATTTATAATGCTGATTATAGTGTTCTCAAAATATTGATTGTTAATTATTCTTTTTATCGGCAAAATATTATAATGATAAATCTTTGCCTTTGTAAATACCCCTTCAGTATTTTCAAAATTGATTTTATACATTAAATATTGGAACAATTTACTATTTAGTAAACCAAGTATGGTATAAAGAGAATACTTCGTGCTAATAAGTATACCACAATACAATGAACTCATAATATAGTATTTCTCAACATCAATTGTCGCAGTGATCTCGCTCCCTGTTTCTCGAATTAATATATGATTTTGATTGAATATCACAGGATCTCGAGGGCAAGCTAAAAAATTCCCATAATTCAAATACAATTTAGGATCATAAAATGAATATTTACTTAAATCTCTACCTCTTAAAATGGGCTTGTCATTTTCATCAATTTTTAGTTTCTTTATGTACTTTTTGTCATTCCCTGATTTTATGGCTTGTCTCAAATCAATTATTTCACTAAATGGCACTGATTCCTTAAATATTTTTTTGAAAATCTGCCTTTCAGCTTTGTTTAGGAATAAAAACATTTTGAATGGTATTTTTTTGAAATAACTTTGAGGTAATAACGTGTAGTTATTTTTAATATCAAAGTTTAATAGTATTTGGTTTTTAATATTATTTATTGCAGAATATTGAATAATTAATGAGTGTACAACAGCCTCAAAAACAGATCTTTTGAAATTTACAATTTTGTTGATTGAGCAATTATTTAGTAAAAAATCCCTATAATCCTCTAAGAAGTAATTATTTAGTAATGTGTTCGGAATTATACAAATTACAGTGCCAGTATTATTTGTTAATTGAAATGATTTTATCATGAATAGAAGATATGAATCTACTTTAAATTTAACATAATCAAACTTCTTCCTATATTCTTGGATTATTTTACTATTCAATATTGATCCATATGGAGGATTACCAATAACAATATCAAAACCTCTGTTATTGTCAAATACTTCACTAAAATACAAATGCCAAAGGAAAAATGGTCTTTCATTACTGTTTTGTAATTCTTCTAATTTTCTATATTTCTCACCAGTCAAATCCAGTTCTTGCTTCCAGGCAATTAGTTGTTTTCCCTTAGAGCTTTTATTCCAAATGTAATTAAATGCATCGTCATTTTTATTTAGAGACTGACTCTCCAGTTGTTTCTCCATATTTTCTATGTTTAATTGCAGGTTATCTTTATAAATCTCAAGGCATGATTCGATATGGTCTATCACTATTTTATCAATCTCAGCATGTATTTCATTTTTTCTATTAATATCACAAGCATAAAAATACTCATCCTTGAGTTGTGTTATCATATTCTTTCTATCATCTGAAAAAACAATTTGCTGTTGAGCAGGTTGATCATTATAAAAGTCCAATAATTCTTGATCCTTCTCAATCACAGTCTCAATCATGAATTTATCTTCCATCACTTTACTAAGATCAATTCCTTCAAAACTTTCGAGTAATGAATTTCCCTGCATGAGTTTATAATCAAGATTCGGTAATGGTTCAGGAAATTCGGCATCTACAACTAAAGCCAGCCAGTATCGTAATCTGGCAATATCTATTGCACCAGGATCAATATCTACACCGTACAAGGAATTTGCAATAGCTTCTTTTTTTATTGTATATATATCGTCTGAATTCTCTAAAACCATTCTTGCCCAAGTTATTTCTTTCAGCATACCCATCGGAAAGGCACCAGAACCAACAGCAGGGTCACAGACTTTTACATTTTTAAGGAGATTATCAACAATACCTTTATTGTCAGCAATAAGTTTGTAATCCTCAAGCTTTCCATGTTCCTTAATAAATTTCTCAATCTGTTGTTGTGCTTTCTCATCATTATCTCTGATCAATTGTTTTTCTACCAATCCGGTTTTCAGGTATGAAATAAGAGATTCCTTACACATATATTCAACTATTACTTTGGGAGTATAAAAAGCTCCTTTATCCTTATTGTCTTCCAACAGGTTTTCAAATATGTGCCCCAACATCTCAGGATCAATACCTACTTCCACTTCAAAAGGATCATTCTCATCAATTGTAAAGTTATAATGATTAAGCTTTTCCAGAAACTCTCCAATTAATTCTACTGGGAAATCAAGTGAATTTGTTTTTGGTCTATCATTGCTGAATAAGCCACCATTTAAATAAGGGATTCTGTAATCTGTTAATTCAAAAATATCATTATCTCTTTTTGTATTGAAGCCATTAAAAAATAATTCAGTAAGATATTTACTATAAAAATGTTCTTTATCAGCACAGCTATCCCAGAAATTCCATAAAAACTCTTTATCTCCTTTTTCCCATTTTGTTGTTGTTGATGGGCACCCCATCCAGCCTTTCTTTTGGACAAAGTGAATAAATACGACTCTTCCCATAAGTTTTTTTACAAATTCTCTGGCTTCCACTTTATCTTTGAAATAATCTGAAAATTCACCTGGGATTTCTAAATCGTTTTCTTTTTTCTTCTTATCATAACTTACATCCAGATAATCCGTAAATTTATTATAAATATCAGTGTAATCAGCAAAAAACTGCTTATTAAGTTTTTCCACACTAAAGGCTTTTGTCAATTGCTCCAAGGTTACTGCATTTTTTGATTCATACAGATCAAAAAGCCTTTCAGCAGCAGTTCGGCAAGATTCGTTTGGTCCTAAGAGATATGTATAACGCTTTTTGTCAGTTTCATTCACTACCATACCTTCGGTTTCAGAAAGATATGCATCTTTTGCTGAAAAAGTTAATCTGTAATCTTCATTTGCAGAATCAAAGATCGCTAAAACTCCATTATTAGTACCCATATCAATATACTTAGAAATCAAATTTCTCATTTCGACTTTATTTTTATATAGCTTCACTTTTTCAGTGAGTTTAAGCTCAAATATATATATGGTGTTACCATCACTTAATCTGGCAAATCCCAATTGACAAAGTTTTTCAACCCTATCAGCTAAACCTTTTTCAGTAATAAAAATTTCTTTGGGTGTAGAAAACAATGTTACATTGGGAAGCAAATCTTTAAACAATGTTTGCCAATTCTCTCTATTATACCTGTCATTCAATATCGTTTGCAATTCATCTTTCTTGGTCATCTTCTTCTTTTCCTATCCTTTTTCTAAATTCAGTTTCTGATATCTCTTTATAATTCTGGTTAGTGCTAACTTTTCTTCCGCTTCTTTTTTCCAGATCCCGTCTTGCTTTTCCTGCAATGTCTCCGCCATCTTGGGCAGCTTTTTTTAATTTGGGATAACCTTTTAGGTCTTTATTTCTCGTTATCTCCGTTGTAGAAGCTTCACCTAACATACTGAAAATCAATTCCAGATCAGTGAAATGGTCTCTCAGGTTTTCTCTTTTCAATC
>JAVCCH010000128.1 GCA_030765535.1 Candidatus Tenebribacter davisii | reverse complement strand
TTCTCCATAATATGGCTCCTTATCTTTTATAATATCATATTTTGCCTTTTTCATCGCTTCTTCTATGTATTCTATTAACATTTTTCTCCTGCTCTCTTTTTTAAACTCACTTTATTTATGTCGTGCTTTCCAGTACAACCAAATGGGATATGCTGCCACTCCTTGGACTTTACTCGTCTCTCCACCAAATGCAATAAAACTCTCCCAAAGCGTGCTCGTGTTGCCTTCTGCCAGCATCGGAGAATATACACATTTTAAGTACTGATAAGCCAAATCCGACCTGCCGTAACGCAATAAACCTTCAATGACCAATTTTGCTCCATATGGTCCTAAAATGCGCACCATCTTTTTCCGCCTGTTCCAGCGGCTATCAATTACTCTCTTCGCCTGTTTTTGTGAAAGCAGACCAGCCGACATAGCTGCACAATTTGGCAGTTCGCTGGGCGGAAACTTACCCCCAAGTAGCGGCATACGCTCATGCACTAACCCCCGAGTCTCATCCCATAGTAATTCCATGAAAGACTTTGCTCCTTTTCTGTGTAATAGCTTAAACTCACTCGCTAAATTAGAATTACCTGCTTTATTAACTATATTTCCAGATGCCTCCAGAATACGCAGCCAGTAAGCATTTGTTACAGCGTTAATCCCTCTTGTGCGTCTGTCTAGGAAATCGTAGCAGCCTTTGCTTGAGGGAAAACCATTTTGTATCCATTTCCTCATTGAATATGTTGATACAGGAGTTGATGCATGCTCGAAATTCCAGCCTTGGAAGTTGCGTCCGGGAACATTTTCAAGCAGTCCGCCCGGGGTCATATAATTATAAAAGGTTCGGATACGCTCTCTTAAAAATGGAACAAGCCAGGGGGGTATCTTACCTTCATAATGTTCTGTATATCGGCCAGCAGATAGAACTGCCATAAAGTCATAAAAAGGAATTCTGTCGATGTGGGCGCCCGGGATAACTGCCGGCAGAATCTCTCCAGGGTTGCTGGCACTGACAATAGATAAAAGAAGCCGTCTCCACGGTTCAGGGTCATTAAATAAATCCGCCAGAACCTCAGCCGAGAGTAACGAATCGCCTGTCCACTGACATCGTTCACGCCAGGGACAATCCATAAAGCCATCACTTGAACATAAAGAAACGGTTTCCGCGCATGCTTTGAGTGCAGAATGTAGAAAACGATCCCTGCAGTTGATATCAGCTGATACCGGTTTGTTATATGCAGTTGAAATTACACCAAAATTGATAGCGTCTACTCCAGAAGCATTTTCAACCACAAGGACAACATAGCGTGTGCCACGTTGCTGGAAACCTGTCCACTGAGTTTTCCCTGGCACAATCTTAACGCAGTCACTGTCCGCTATCCCATGGTTCAAATTCTCTTCAGGAAACAACCTTTCGCCATGTAATATGTGAATGGTTGCAGAGGTTTTTGCTGTAATCTCCAGATACCAGATACCGCTGACCTGTTTTTCAAAGTCATAAAGTACGGCGATATGAGATTTGTTAAATCGCTCTCCCTTCAAATAGAGCGATTCTTCTTGCGGATGCCATGTTTTACTACCTGAAAATTCAATCTTCTTCCCATCCGGAGGGATATATCGAATAAACGGCGTCACTTGCTGACCATCAATCCAGCCCCTATGCCAGGCTCCATTACGTAATTGCCAACTTCTCCACAGGCCTCTATAATAGTTGTCACATGTTTCCTTCTGATAGTATGGGACTCGATTGAATGAAGTTATTTTATATTTTGTTGGTTGAATTAGTCCTCCTAAAGGAGGCGCTCCATGCGCAATTCCTATTTCCTTATTTTTCAGTGTATCCTTGGTATAGCTATTCGGCTTTTCCCAATCTGAGATTGGATGAGAAGATGGAAAAACATGCTCTTTAGCCGTCATCTGATAATGTTCACAAAAATTTCTTAAATATATACTTTGAAGTACACCTTTTTCCCAGTTGGGGTCATGCGCACATAACCAGAATTTCTCATCACTTGCTAAAAGCCGAACTTTATTCCCGGAATATCGCGCAACTATTTCTCCCATCCACCAGGGCGCAACAGAATCCCTGTACGCTGAAGGAACTGCGGGGTCATGCATTAGCAGCCATAACTCGTTTTTGCCTGGACGTAATTGAGATGATAAATTATGGGAAGTTAGCCAAAGAACCTTTTGCGTGCTTCTCCACGGTCCCCACCCGCACAGCGATCCATTACAAAATAACTGATATGGAACAGTGCTTATCAATTTGAATTCAACATCGATTAATTTTTTCTTTATATTTAGTGAAGCACGAAACCATACATAAGCATTCTGCGAGCGCGGTTGAGAAGACCAAAGTGGTCTCAGATCATCCGTAGTCCAGGGAGAAACTCGATTCATAATTCCTCCTTACCAAAATTAAAGTACTGTCAAAAACTTCCTGTTAATTTCTCGCTAATTCCTTGCATATCAACCACTTCCGATGATTTTGTCTTCCTCCCCCTTACATAAAAGATTTTATCCTCTATCTATAAGGGTTTTTATCATTCTTTCATTTCATTTTTGACAGTACCCCACACTCTTCTATATTTTCCCCACAAGAAGTTGGGAGAATATTACAGACGATGGTAGTTGCGAAGCAATCATAAGTGGAAGCGGATAAACAAATCTACCGTATCAGCAGGAGGAAAACCGAAACCAACGAAGTTGTTGCGAGCCTTCGTTAGGAGGCGAGGCAATCTCATGAAGTGAGAGGTTGCCGCGTCGCTAACGCTCCTCGCAACGACTATGCCAATTTGTATCCGTCATAGCGTCGATGCGGAGCAACTTACCATTGTCTATCTTATTTAAAAATCAATTTCTCCTTATCGGCGGTAATTTTGATTTCTGCCCCTTTTTTGTAGGTGCCTTTGAGGACCTCTTCGCTGAGTTTATCCTCGATGTAACGACTGATTACTCTACGCAAAGGTCGCGCGCCAAACTTTTCATCGTATCCTTTCGTAATTAAAAATTCTTTGGCTTTTTTATCCAGTTCTATGGAAATTTTCTGCTCGGCTAATCTTTCCTTGACCTTTA
>JAVCCH010000062.1 GCA_030765535.1 Candidatus Tenebribacter davisii | reverse complement strand
TATCACCTTTTCCTATTCCTTCTTCCAGCATAAACAACTGAACTTCTTTAACTTGTTCATAAAATTCATTGTATCTAATTGGTTTTCCGTCTACCCAACTGACACATGGTTTTGTGGCAAATTGAATAGCACTTCTTTCTAAAACACACTTTAAAGTTAGTTTATCAAGTTCTTTCATAACACATCCTTAATTATTAGTGAATCACCAAACATTTTTTAGACACAATATTTTTATTGTCTATTTTTAAATTTATAAAATAGATCCCGGATCTGACTTCTTTATTATTTTTATTGGTTACATCCCAGTTAACAGATTGATTATTCGTTGCAGGGATAAGGTGTTTTATTATTTGCCCCTTAATGTTATAAATATCAATAGAGACATTATGAGCACTATCGGAAATATTAAAATTAATTTGTGTTCCTGCATTTTGTTTTGTAAATGGATTTGGATAATTTGAAAGAGCATATTTATCTTCAACTAGATATTCATTCTCTACAGAAGTATTTCCCCAGATCAGATCTGCAAATTCTGGATGATCAATAAAAGGATTTCTGTTTCCCTGCCAATTATCATAAATTTTATTATTTCTGTTTTCTTCAAAGTCATCCGGAAGGTCCTGCAGGTTCCATTCTAAGAGAGTAGAAAGTTTTCCATGTTCAGGATTTGGGAAGGTATTAACTTCATCTACAACAACCAGATCAAGCTCACCATTCTCACCTTCATATCGGGTTGCCATATAGAATATCATTCGGGCTACATCACCCTTAACTTCATCACGCGGTTCCCATGAGTTACTGTCATAAAAACAGCCGGGAATGCCCGGGTAGGGGTTATCGCTGTTGTCAAAATCTAAATTTCCCCGATCGCCGTTAACCTGAATATCAGAAGGTCTTAGATGGTGAACATCAGTACCGGCACCCATTGCGGTACCAAAATCACCATGAGATTTAGCCCAGACATGTTCTCTGTTCCATCCTTGACCATTATTATATTCCTGAGCTGCATTTACTGAACAACCTGTGTATAAAAGAATTACATTTTCTGAATTATCTGGATCTCTATCGGTTTCTTTGAGAATATCCCAAACATCAGTAGCATTACTTGTGTAAGGAAATTCAACATGAGCATCAATAATATCATTTAAGATAGATTTTAGATCATCTCCGCTTAATCCTTCAGTTCCATCGTAATAGCCCGAAGGAATTTGTGCGTATGCAAAACTGCATAATGTCAGGAAAATTATTATAATTATATTTTTATTCATCTTATACCTCATTTATATGCGAAAAGAAAAATTTATCTTTTTTATGTCAAAGAAAAGGTTATGTTTATTCTATATTTTATTTAATCTCCAAACCTGGGATTTACGATGTTATTATATATAGAACCAAATGAATAGCTTAATCCAAGTGAGAGGAAATATGTATATTGAGTTTGCAGTTCTTTTCTCTTAAGAAGGAGATCTTCTGTAGATATATCTCCAGCTGCTAATGAAAGCTGATCATGTACTCGTGAAGTATTACCCCAAAGATTCAAGGATAATCCCTTATATATTCTCCATGAAGTTTCACCATAAAGTGACAGCTTGTTTTTATCTAAGTTTTCTAAAACAGAAGCATCAATTACAAGATTTTGTGAAGCAACAAAACTAATGCTCATCGATCCCCATGACTGGATATATTCGATTTCTGTTCTAAATGAATGTCTTAATAATTTTTCATCAAATTTTTCATAGATCGTTCTCTCTGTATAATTAACATAATTAGGATTCAATTGATATTGAAAACGCAGTTGCTTTCTGTTAGCTTCGGAATAAGGGAAAAGATTATATTCAAGGCAAGGATATAAGCCGATACTTATATCAATGTTGCTATAACTTGATGTATAAGCATAAACCCAAAGACCATAAGAAAGATGATCGGTCCAAGATCTAATATAGTATGAATTTAAACTTTTACTGTTTGAGGAACTTTTATAGATCTCGTCATCCCATTCAAACCTGTCTCTACTCATACTCCCATAGAAGCTTATTTGGATCTTAGAATACTCTGTAATTCTATTGGCACTTACATTACCCCAGAAATTTTGTGAGAGAGAAGCTTCTTCACCACTCATATATCCGCTTAAACTCGTACTAAAAACCCAATTGTTCCATTTATCCTTGAGTATTTCTTTTTTTTCATGATCTGGGAAGATGATCATCAGCTTATCAGCCATACTGGTTCGGCATAGATACCTTACTAATCCCATTTTCAAGCATTGCACACTTTTTATTCTCTTATCTTCTGCAGTAGCATCATGTTTTAAAATAAAGGATAAAGATTCATCAATCCCGCTGAATTTGTTTGCACCGGTAAAATCAATTGTATATTTTTCTCCATCACTGCCGGTGCTTTGTTCGGTAAAAAGAATGAATACATCAGCTTCATTTTTAAAACGAACATAATTTACATTAGAGATCTGTTCTTTAATATATTTCAGATCACCATATTCATAATCTATATAAACAGAAATATTATCAATCGTATCACATGAATCTGCAAATGCGAAGGTAATAAATAATAATATAATTATGCTGAGCATACTTATTTTCTTCATGTTTTTTTATCCTTTTAATAAATGCTTCGTTAAAAGAGGTTGCGATATTGAATATGTCAATATAAAAAGTTACAGGCAAAGTGTGAAAGAAAAAAAAGAAATAATTGTTTTGTCGTTGCACTACTCGCAATGACTAAAGTGTATTATTAAAAACCTTTAGATAGAAATAAAAAATTTGACAAACATACAATTAAAACTTCTTCTGTGAAATGTATCTCAAATTTTAAATAAAAAATAAAAAGGAGGCTCAAATGTTCAGCTTAAAGAAAACCTTATTTTTAATTTTTACTCTCATTTTATTATCCTCAGCTTTGTATTCCACAATTATTAATGTTCCAGGAACCTGGTTAACAATACAATCTGCTATTGATATAGCAATTGAAGCAGACACTGTACTAGTGCAACCCGGAACTTATTATGAAAACATTAACTACAACGGAATGAATATCACGATAGGTTCTCTATTTCTAATGACCCAAGACTCAGCTTATATTGCTTCAACTATTATTGATGGCAGCAATGATGGTCGTGTTGTAACTATTAACAGTGGTGAAAACGACACCGCTGTTTTATCTGGCTTCACTATTACGAATGGTTACGCTTCTGGAACTTCTGATAGAGGTGGTGGAATTTTTATCTACGGTTCCAGCCCTACTTTAGAAAATTTAATTGTAACAAATAATGAAGCTGTTTTCTATGGTGGAGGGATTTACTGTTATGAGTCTAGTTCAAGTTTGTCAAATTCAATTATATCAAATAATATTACAAGTCAAGGTGGTGGTGGGATTGTAATCCATAGTTATTCAAATATGAGTTTGTATAATGTAACAATATCAGATAATATTGCTTACCGCCGAGGTGGAATCTCGTGTAGTTACTCCGATCCAATTTTAGAGAATGTAACTGTTACAGGTAATACTGTTACTGCTGAAGCTGGTGGAATCTTCTTTACCAGCTCCAATCCAATTTTAGAGAATGTCACTATAGCAGGCAATTCTGCTGGTGAGGTTGGAGGTGGGGGTTACTTTGGTAATATTGAAACAAGTTTAACTAATTGCATTGTATGGAATAATTCTCCGGATGAAATTTATTGTTCAGTTACGGGAGATCCAAACACAATCACAGTATCATACACTGATATTGAAGATGGACAAGCCGGGATAATTACAAACGGTAATTGTACTGTAAATTGGCTTGGTGGGAATATAAATTCTAACCCAATGTTCGTTAATCCTAATATCAATGATTATCACCTACAACCCAATTCCCCTTGTATAGATGCAGGAGATCCAAGCTCACCTTTAGATCCGGATGGCACTATTGCCGATATGGGAGCATTTTATTTCTATCAGCCTCCTGTTGCAGATTTTACAGCGGATACAACTGTTGGGATACCTCCATTCACGGTTAATTTTACAGATCTCTCTACCCAGGGTATTGGCCCAATTGATGAATGGTATTGGGATTTTGGTGATGGTAATAATTCTACACTGCAAAATCCTAGTAATGAATACCAGGATTTTGGAGGATATACAGTTTCACTTACTGTAACCAATATAAATGATTTTACAGATACTATTATTAAAGAAAATTATATCATTGCAAATCCTACTGGTTATAATGGTCCTGTCTGGCATGTCTCTACAACCGGTTCGGATGAATATGGCAACGGATCAGAAGGATTGCCGTTTGCTACTATTCAGCATGGTTTTGATGTTTCTGCTGATGCAGACACAGTTCTTGTTCAACCCGGTACTTATGTAGAGAATGTTGAAATTAATGAAAAGCTGATCACAGTCGGTTCGCTTTTTTTAACAACAGGGGATACTGATTATATCTCCTCTACTATTATTGATGGAGACAGCGATGGTAATGTTGTATACTTTCTTAATGCGAATTCTTCAACTATTTTATGTGGTTTCACAATTACAAATGGTACCCATGGAATCTACTGTCTTAATAATTCCAATCTTACATTAAAGAATTTAATAATTACCGGTAATTCTGGTGCGCAGTCTGGAGGTGGAATAGTCTGTTCTGCTTCTTTTCCAAATATTGAAGATGTAACAATAACAGATAATTCTGCCGAATACGGAGGTGGGATTTACTGCAGCAATATCGTTAGTCCAATTTTAAAAAATGTAACAATATCAGGTAATACTGCTACTATCACTGGAGGTGGAATTTGCTGTATGCATGGTGCAAATCCGATTTTAATTAATTGTATCATTTGGGATAATTCGTGGGAAGAGATCGGCTTTTATGGTGATTCAGATCCTAATTCGATATCTATTTCGTATTCTGATGTTGAAGGTGGAGAAGCCGGGATAGTTACAAATGGTAATGGAACAGTAAGTTGGTTAGAGGGTAATATAGATATGGATCCAATGTTTGTTGATGCCGGAATTGGTGATTATCATTTGCTGTTTGGATCTCCATGTATAGATGCTGGTGATCCAAATTCAATTTATGATCCGGATGGTTCAATTGCCGATATGGGTGCCTGGTTTTATGATCATGGAAATGCAATTGAAGATAATGAAATCCAGCATGTTGAGTTCAATTTATCAAATTATCCTAATCCATTCAATCCGCTCACAACAATAGAATTTGATATAAAAGAATTTGAGGTTGGTGTACTCTCTATCTTCAATATTAAGGGTCAATTAATTGAAACACATAAATTTGAGGCAGGACAGCATGATTTCCAATGGGATGCTTCTAATCAAGCCTCTGGAGTGTATTTATACAAATTGAAAACGAAAAGTTCTACTGTAAATAAGAAGATGTTGTTGTTGAAATAAACTATCAATTCATGAATAGCCCTTCAGTGTAAACTGAGGGGCTTTTGTTTTATTTGACACAAAAACCACATAAACTTTTTTAGCACCAATATGTTAAGTGATAATGAGATATTAGAAGAGAGTAGAGAGTCTTTTGAACTGCAGATCGAAGACAATGAAATACTGGATTTTCAAAAGATATTTGCCAATGATAATCCTGTTCGTATTGAGATCGGGAGCGGTAGAGGAGAATTCCTTATAAAAACTGCCATGAATCAACCAGAAATAAATTTCATTGGTGTTGACCTCAAAGAGAAACGGGTAAAAACCCTTTATCGTAAGCTTTATGCTGAAAAGATAGGGAATGTAAGAATAGCTAAGATTTTTATTAATGAAGAGAACATTAACTTTCTTCCTCAAAATTCAATTGATCGGATATATCTGCAGCATCCTGATCCCTGGCCCAAAAAGAGACATTATCATCGTCGTATTATCCAGCATAGTTTTATAGATATTATGCATAAGCTGCTCGCAAAAGATGGCATTGTTGATATAGCTACTGACCATGAAGATTATGCTATGTGGATAGTTGAACACTTTAATACCAGAATAGATTTTTCTTCTATCTATAAAAAAGGGTTTACAAGAGAAGCGGAAGCTGGACATGTTGAAACGTATTTTGAAAAGAAGAAAAGAGAAGAAGGTTTTGAACCTTACTTCATGAAATACCGGAGTAAATAATGTATAGAAAGAAATTCAAAGATATCTTTAATGAATTTGTTGCTCGCTCTAGTGAACACTATAGTGAATTTGCCTGCAAAAACAAAGAAGCGAATAGAAAGATTCCGGATGATGATTGCTTTATCAGAACTGATTTTGCAATTGATAGAGATCGGATTCTGCATAGTGGTGCATACCGAAGATATCAGGGAAAAACTCAGGTATTCTCTTTTACAAATAGTTTTGATGAAGAGACTTCTAACCGCAGTTTACATACAACCTATGTTTCACAAATATCAAGAACAATTGCAAATATGCTTGGTTTGAATTTGGAACTTGTTGAGTCGATTGCTTTAGGTCATGATCTGGGACATCCACCCTTTGGTCATGATGGAGAAGTTGCACTTTCAAAAAACTGTGTGAAAGCAGGAATAGGTGAATTTCATCATAATATTCAAAGTCTGCATGTTGTAGATCATATCTCAAGAGAAGGAAAAGGGCTAAATTTAACATTTCAGGTACGGGACGGGATCATCTCTCATGATGGAGAAGTTCATAATATGATCTTACATCCGCAACGGGATAAAACGGAAAATGATATTACTGAATATATCAAGATCAGAAAAAGTGGTAAAGGAATACAATGGATGCCGTCAACACTGGAGGGATGCGTTGTAAGAATTTCTGATACTATCGCCTATATCGGACAGGATATAGAGGACGCAATAAGATTGAAAATAATAAAAAGGGATGATATTCCTAAAGAATGTGCAGAATATCTTGGGCATAAAAATAGTGAAATTATCGACACTCTTGTAAAAAGCGTGATCTTAAATAGTTATGGAAAAGACCAGATCGCTTTTGATGAAGAGACTTCTCATTACTTATTCAAACTTAAGGAATTTAATTACAAACGAATTTATACCGATAAAAGAGTAAAAAAATCACGCGAGAAAATTGATAGAAGTATGGAAGTACTCTTTGAACAATATATTGAGGATATAAATGAGAAAAATACTAGATCAAAAATATTTCTGCAATTTTTAAATAGAAAGATAGATTCTTATAGGGATAAATTCAGTGAACCTGAAATTGTGCGTGATTTTATAGCTACAATGACAGATAGATATTATAACGAAGAAATTAAAAGTTATCTGCTGCCCGGAAGTTTTTATTGATTTAAATAACAGTATTTATTTTGTAACACTAATTATATTTAAAAGCAGTTTATTATTAGGGAGATTTAATGGAATTGATAGATTTTATAAAACAAAGTGAAGAAGTAATAACCCGTATTTCAGATATACGGAGGTTACTTTGACATTTCTAAAATAGAGCAGAAGATAATCCATTTTGAATCAGAAATGGAAAGATCCGATTTTTGGAATGATCAAAAAAAAGCTACTAAGATCACAAAAGAACTTAATAAATTAAAAAATAAGCTTATACAGGATGATCATCTGGCAACATATAAAGATGATCTTGAAACATATCGTTTACTTCTCGAAGAAGATTTCAGCGAATCTCTTCTTCAAGAAGCTGCTGATATATTATCTTGCGATAAAAAGATTGTTGATAAAACAGAAACACAGTTTTTACTTAATGGTAAAACTGATTCCAACAGTGCAATTATTACTATTCATCCCGGAGCGGGTGGAACTGAATCTCAAGATTGGGCTGAGATGCTTTTCAGAATGTATAAGCGCTGGGCAGAAAAAACAGGTTTTAAAACTGAAATAGTAGATTACCAGTCAGGAGATGAAGCCGGCTTGAAAAGTGTGACTATGGAAATAATCGGAGCTTATGTTTATGGTTATCTTAAAACTGAGATTGGCGTTCACAGGTTAGTACGGATATCGCCATTTAATGCTCAGGGAAAGCGTCAAACTTCCTTTGCATCTGTATTTGTTTATCCCATGATAGAAGATGATATAGCAGTAGATATTGATCCTGGCGATCTCAGAATAGATACTTACCGTGCCAGTGGTAAAGGCGGGCAGGGAGTAAATACAACAGATTCTGCTGTTCGAATTACTCATATTCCTACAAATTTAATAGTTCAGTGTCAGAATGAACGTTCTCAGTTACGGAATAGGGAAGTAGCCATGGTCATTTTAAAATCTAAACTTTATCAGCATTATGAAGAAAAACGTGAAAAGGAAAGGCAGAAGCTTGAGAATAAAAAGACCGATATCGGGTGGGGAAATCAAATACGCTCTTATGTATTTCATCCATATCAAATGGTTAAAGATCATCGCACTAATTATGAAACCGGTAATATTTCCAGTGTGATGGATGGTGCTCTGGATAATTTTATGAATGCATATCTAAAAAAGATTGCTAACGAAAACATTGTCTATTAAAGGGAAATATTATGAATTATGAACAACTTATCCAACAGATTGATAAAGAGCGTATGCCACAGCACATTGCAATTATTATGGATGGTAATGGCCGCTGGGCTGATGAACATAAAACAAAACGTGTTAATGGTCATAAAGAAGGAGTTAAGGCTGTAAGACGTATTGTGGAAACTGCAGTTGAAGCAGGATTAAAATATTTAACAGTTTATGCTTTTTCCACTGAAAATTGGCGGCGTACCAAACAGGAAGTGAATTATCTGCTTAAATTAATTATGGATTCTCTCACAAAAGAGATAGAAGATCTAAACTATAATAACGTAAATATAAGATTTATTGGAAGTAAAGAAGAGCTTGAAAAAAGTTATAATAAAAAAGTTATTGAAACATGTAAGAAAAGTTGGAAAAATGATGGTTTACATCTTAATGTTGCCATGAACTATGGTGGAAGACGAGAACTTATTGATGCTTTTAAAAAAATGGCAGATGATCTAAAGGCTGGTAAGATATCAAAAGAAAAAATTAATGATGAAATGATTGGTAATTATCTTTACACAGCATACATGCCTGATCCTGATCTAATTATCAGAACAAGTGGGGAAGAGCGTTTATCGAATTTTCTCATCTGGCAAAGTGCATATTCTGAATTTTGGTTTACAAATACTCTCTGGCCGGATTTCAGTCGTGAAGAATTTATTCAAAGCATTCTTGATTTCCAAAATAGAAAAAGAAGATTTGGCTCAAGGTAAGGAGAAATAAATGAAATTATTAAAAAGAGTCTTAATTGCAGTATTTTTTATACCGTTACTTATATATATATTTTACGTTGGTGGTGTAGCACTTGCATCTTTTTTAGCGTTAGTTGCTTTTCTAATGATGTTTGAGCTTAGAGAAATGTTCTTTAAAAAGGGGATCATCTTACCGAGGATTATCTCAATTTTAGGTTTAATAGTTTTCCTCTCATCTTTATATTTTGATATAGTTGTAGTTTTTGCTTCACTGCTCATAACATTTATTTTTGTGATGGGAATAGACCTATTGAAAAATAGATTAGAAGGAGCAATGCAAAGAAGTTCTGCAGCTGTATTCTTAGTAGTATATATTGCAGTATTTTTCAGTTGTGTTTATCATATTAGGACATTAGATAATGGAAGAAATCTTGTTTTAGGATTACTTTTTATGATCTGGATCACAGACATGGCAGCTTATTTTACTGGAAAGGCTATAGGAAAACATAAAGGAATATTCAAAGCAAGCCCAAACAAATCATTAGAGGGTTTTTTAGCTGGAATAATATTTTCTTTAGCTGGATCTATATTATTATTATTTTTTATGGAATTCTCCGTTGCACAAGCTGTTGCTGTTGCTATTTCCAGTGGTATATTTGGTCAAATGGGAGATCTGATTGAATCAATATTGAAAAGAGATGCTGGAGTAAAAGACAGTTCAAATGCTCTTCCGGGTCATGGTGGAATTCTTGATAGATTTGACAGTTTTCTCTTGGCAGCTCCAACTTTTTATGTTATTTTATTTTTTATTAAGTAGGAATTAATTATGTATAGTAAAACTGAGAGCACATTTGAATTTTTCGATAGTGATAACACTTCCAATAAAGAACATAAGATAATTCTTGTTACTGGAGGTGCGGGTTTTATTGGATCAAATTTCATCAGGTATTTAATAGAAAAATATCCAAATTTCAAGATCATAAATTTTGATAAACTTACGTATGCAGGAAATTTGAATAACCTTACAACAATTGAAGATAATGCAAATTATGTACTTGTTAAAGGGGATGTGGCAAATTCAAAAGATGTTAAAACTGCTTTCGAACAGTTTAATCCTGACTATGTTGTCCATTTTGCTGCTGAATCTCATGTTGATAAAAGTATCTTAAATCCGGATATTTTTCTACAAACAAATGTTTTGGGAACACAGATCATGTTAAACTATTCTAGAGAGCATAAGGTAAAGAAATTTGTGCAGGTATCTACTGATGAAGTTTATGGATCAATAACGGGAGATCTGAAAGCCACAGAAAATGATCCTCTCTCACCAAATAATCCCTATTCAGCCAGTAAAGCTTCAGCTGATATGATGCTGCGTGTAGCATTCCAGACTTATGGGCAAAGAATAAATGTTATTAGAGCATGTAATAATTTTGGGTCTTATCAATTTCCAGAAAAATTAATTCCAGTTGTAATTGGTAATGCGTTAAGAGGAATGGATATCCCAATTTATGGGGATGGAAAAAATATTCGTGAGTGGATGCATGTGGAAGATCACTGTAAAGCTATAGATCTTGTAATGCAGGAAGGTGTGTCCGGTGAAATTTACAATGTAGGCACAGGAAATAAATGGAAAAATATCGATCTTGTAGAATACATTCTTGAGAAAATGAAGATAAAGAATGATTTAATTTCATACGTTCTGGATAGGCAAGGACACGATATGCGTTACTCTGTAGATTCTAGAAAAATACGAAAGGAATTAGGCTGGAAACCACAAATAGATTTTGAAGAAGGATTAGATAAGGTTATCACATGGTATACAAACCACATGGACTGGATAGAAGAAATAGCTAACGGAACATATATTTCTTATTATGATAATATTTATAAGAAGCGTATGTTGGAGACTCAGTAGATGGGAAAAATATTTTCCTGTATTGCAATTGTTTTATTAATTGCAGGTTGTGCAGCAACAAGCGATATAAGATCAATTCAGGTAGTTGAAAAACCAGTTTTAAACTCAAATAACACTTATAATGATTCACTTCAAACTGAAATTACTGAACAAAACATAATTATTGATTCGCTATCCAATAATATTGAAGAACTTTATTTTACAGTTGATTCGCTCTATCAAGCCTTGGAAGTTTCAAATAGTAGGATCGCTGTTAATAAAAATTTCGTTATACCTGACTCGATCATTTTTGCTGGTCGGGTTTTTGACCTCACTAATGAGCGGGTTTATGATAAATTTGAAACTATTTATAAACAGGAATTGAAAGTTGCTCATAAGTTTATTCCAAGATGTGGAAAGTATTTTACCTATTTTGATTCAGTATTTTCCTACTATAAGATCCCAACTGATACAAAATATCTTGCAATTGCAGAAAGCAGGCTAAGCCCCATGGCTGGCTCACGCGTCGGTGCACTTGGCATTTGGCAATTTATGCCTAATACTGCAAAGGGTTATGGGATGAGGATCAATTCTTTTATTGATGAAAGGAGAAATGTTTTTTTATCTACTCCTGCCGCAGCCAAATATCTGCTTAATTCACATAGTTATCTAAAAGAACGCGGCTCTGATGACTGGTTACTTGCAATGGCATCTTACAATGCCGGAGTTGGCAGTATTGCCAAAGTTATGAGAAATCAACAAGCTTATGACTTTTTTGATCTATTGATGCGTGTTGATGAAACTCATCAGTATGTCTGGCGTGCTGTTGCTATTAAAATGATTGTGGAGAATGAAGAAAAAATATTCGGTAATAATTTTGAGAGAAAAGCTCCTTTATTAGATGCTACCAAATTGCTTGATCTTGTATTAAAAGGACATTATAAAATAGATGATTGGGCAAAAGCTCAAGGAACATCTATAGGTAAAATTTTAGAATTGAATCCATGGATCAAGATTTATAAAAGAAATAGAAAGAAGTATTCTGCAATTAATGATGTTGTTCTTCCACCTGGAGATTACTCAATTCTGGTAGAGAAAGGAAATAAAACAGATGAAGTTTTGCTGGTAAAGATAGAAGAGCAATTCCGTAATAAAAATGCTGGGTTCTTCACACATCATGTAGTTAAACGTGGAGATAATTTATATGATATAGCACGAAAATATAAAACAACAGTATCACGTATGAAAAGTCTTAATCATCTGAATTCAAGCATAATCCATCCAGGACAGGAACTCAAGCTTTATGGAGCAGCTTCAGGTTCCTCGCTTCAAAAAACAAATAATTATCATATTGTAAAGAAGGGTGATACCGTTGGGTTTATTGCTGAAAAATTAGGGATTTCACAAAAGAAACTGATTTCACGAAATGCACTTAAAACACAAAATGGTATAGTTATGATATATCCCGGACAGAAGTTATACTATTGATGAATTCAAAGATACGAAAGATGAAATTAGAAGATATCACTGCCATAATGGTCATAGAAAAAGAACTTTTCTCATCAGTCTGGGAAGAAGAGATGTTTATTGAAGAAATTGAGAAGCAATATGCATATATTTTAGAGTTGGAAGGCAGCATTATCGGTTATATTTGTGGCTGGAAGCTTCATGATGAATTTAATATTACAAATATAGCAATTGTATCGGAATTCCAGAGAAAGGGTTTTGGTGAAAAACTCGTTCAATTCATAATGACTAAATTGCTGGACGGAAAGTGCTATAAATTTTTTCTAGAGGTGCGTAGCTCTAATTATGCAGCAAAA
This sequence comes from Candidatus Tenebribacter davisii, assembly GCA_030765535.1. Classification (GTDB taxonomy): domain Bacteria; phylum Cloacimonadota; class Cloacimonadia; order Cloacimonadales; family TCS61; genus Tenebribacter; species Tenebribacter davisii. The sequence continues at coordinate 33,178 of JAVCCH010000062.1, read as the reverse complement.
CAGCTATATGATAAAATGGGATTTATACTGCTGAGAGTTAGAAATAAATACTATAAATTTCCAGAAGATGATGCGCTTGTAATGGGTGTAAATTTGATGGATAAATTAATAAAGGATAAAATATGAATAAAAGTTTATTTATTACTTTTGAAGGTATTGAAGGTTGTGGAAAATCAACACAGGCCAAGATGCTGCATGATTACTTGATAGAAAAAGGGGAAAAAGTATTTCTTACACGTGAACCCGGCGGACCAAAGATCTCGGAAGAGATACGTGATATTTTATTGAGTATTAATAATAAGGAGATGCTGCCTGAAACTGAAGTACTATTGTATATGGCTTCAAGAAGTCAACATACTGGAGAGTGGATTATACCTGAATTGGCAAAAGGGAATATAGTTATCTCCGATAGATATTATGACTCTACCTTTGCATATCAAGGGGCTGCAAGAAAGATTGATGGAAAGCTTATTGACATAATTAGAAGATATGCAACTTTTGATCTAATTCCGGATATTACTTTATTAGTAGACTTACCGGAAGAGATAGGTTTATCAAGAATTTTAGCAAAAGATGCAGATAGATTGGAACAAGAATCAATGGAGTTCCATAAAAAAGTAAGAGAAGGTTTTTTAGATATGGCTTCTAAGGAGCCGGATAGATTTTTTGTCTTAGATGGTGAAAAAAGTATTAAAGAAATTCATAATGATATAATAAAGATCATGAATAAGGAGTTAAATAAATGAAAGATAAATTAAATAAATTGAGTAAGATCCTTTTTTCTGCAAGCTTAGTTGGTTGGATAATTATAGGATTTTTTCTAATTAACACAGTAAATGTAGATGCGTCGAACTCAGATGAGACAAATATCTACAAGAAATTGAAGTTATTTAGTGAAGTACTATTCAATTTACGACAGAATTATGTTGAAGACCTGGATATCGATAAATTGATAAATTCAGCTATCAAGGGAATGCTGGATGAAGTTGATCCACACACAAATTTCTTCACACCGGATGAATTCGAAAAATTTAGTATTGATACAAAAGGTGAATTTGGCGGGTTAGGAATATCCATTGATAAAAAAGGTGATTATGTAACAGTAGTTGCGCCTATTGAAGGTACTCCAGCCTATAGAATGGGAATTCTTGCAGGTGATAAAATATCTAAAGTTGACGGAGAAAGTGTTGTTGGTATTACAACAGATGAATCAATTAAGAAAATGCGTGGTGAACCGGGCACAAAAGTAGTTATATCTATTATCAGACCTGGTGTAAAAGATGAGTTGGAATTTGAGATCACTCGTGAAATAATTGTTATTCACAGTATTCCGTATTCATTTAAACTAGAGAATGGTGTTGGATATATGAGGATTCGTCAATTTAATGCTAATACAACATCAGATATGAGAGATAAGCTGGATGAACTTGAAGAAACTGAGATAAGGGGTCTTATTATAGATCTTAGATTCAATCCAGGTGGACTTTTAAGAGAATCTATCAATACTGTTAACGAGTTTATTGGGAAAGATAAACTTGTTGTGTTCACAAAAGGAAGAATTCCACAAGCAAGTAACGAGTATATTACTAAATATAATAGGAAGCGAGATGATTACCCGGTTGTAGTGTTGATCAATGGAGGATCTGCAAGTGCATCAGAGATCTTTGCAGGTTCGATGCAGGATTGGGATCGTGGATTAGTTGTTGGTCAAACTTCTTTTGGAAAAGGATCCGTTCAACGATTATTTCCACTTTCAGATGGAAACGGCATTAAAGTAACAACTGCTAAATATTATATCAAATCTGGAAGATGTATTCATAAAGATCTTAATGATGAATTGTTGAAAGATGATCGTGTAATGTCAGGTGCCATCTCAAAAGAAGAGATCGATAAAATGCAGGAAGAATCTGAAGAGAAAAGTCATGAAAACATCTATTACACAAATAATGGAAGAATAGTGTATGGGGGAGGAGGAATTTCTCCTGATATCGAGATTGAACAATCACGACTTACTAAGTTTGGTGTAGAGCTTAGAAGAAAGAATATATTCTTTGATTATTCTGTAAATTATCTTTTAGAAAATGAAGAAAATGTGACTTTGGATTATCAAGCTTCACAAAAGGATATTAAAAGTCTGTTAAATTATGCGAAAACAAAAGAAATTGAGTTTGAGCAGGTTGATGTTGATAGTATAAGTAGTTGGATCGAGAATGAATTAATCAGCAATATTATTGGTAGAAAATTTGGAGAAGTGGAACGTTACAAATCCGGCATTAAAGAAGATACACAACTTCAGGAAACTATTAAGATATTTGATGATTATCCTACTCTGGAAGAGATGTTTAATTATGCTGAGGAAGTTAAACTTGCAAAAAAAGATAAAGATACTGAAGATAAGTAATTCTTAGATAGATTTTTGTGTGAGAGACCTTCCAAATTCCATTGGAAGGTCTTTTTTAATTTCGTAATTTATAATAAATATAATAATTACCTAACATATTATATAGTTTTATAATTCTTGACATTTATATTTCGTTTCAGATTTAAGATTAATTTATAATTATTTTAAATGGAGAATAGATTTGGAAAAGTATTTAGTAACTAGTGCACTTACATATGCAAATGGGAAATTACATATAGGTCACATTGCAGGATCATATTTGAATGCTGATATTTTTGTGAGATATCAGAAACTGTTAGGAAATGATGTCCTTTATGTTGGTGGTAGTGATGATTATGGAACACCCATTTCTCTCAAAGCTGAGGAAGAAAACGTATCACCACAAGAGATAGTTGATAAATTTAATAAAAGTATGAGGGCTGATCTGAAAGGATTAAATATCCAATTAGATAATTTTTCCGGAACTTCACATCAAAATCATATTAAAGATTCTCAAGATTTTTTTACAGATTTACTTGATGCAGGCTACATAATTAAAAAGAAACTGAAACAGTTTTATGATAATAAACAGAAACGATTCCTATCTGACAGATATGTTGAAGGCATTTGCCCTTTTTGTAATGCGGAAGGTGCACGCGGAGATCAATGTGATAATTGCGGGAAGTTGATCAATGCAATGGAGTTGATCAATCCTATAAGCAAACTTTCAGGAGAGATACCTATTATCAAAGAGACAACCCATTGGTATCTTGAACTCCCCAAATTTGAAGCTGAATTAAGAGAATGGCTTAATTCTAAGACTTACTGGAAAGATAATGTAAGGAATTTTGTTCTTGGCTGGTTGAATGAAGGTTTAAAGGAAAGAGGAATAACCCGTGACTTGAATTGGGGAGTTCCAATACCACTGGAGAATACAGAAGGAAAAGTACTTTATGTCTGGTTCGATGCGCCGATCGGATATATCACATCAACAAAAGAATGGGCAGAAAAACTGGGAAAACCTGAACGCTGGAAAGATTATTGGTTAGATAAAGATACTAAAATGATACACTTTTTAGGAAAAGATAATATACCTTTTCATACAATAATTTGGCCTGCAATGCTTCTAAAACAAAAAGTGAATTATATACTTCCACATGATGTCCCCGCTAATGAATACCTGAACCTGGAAGGTAAAAAAATGTCGACAAGCCGTAACTGGACAGTTTGGGTAGAAGACTACCTTAGGTATTTTGATGGTGAATATTTGCGTTATGTTCTTGCAGTAAATGCTCCTGAAACAAAAGATAGTGATTTTAGCTGGGAAGACTTTAGAATTCGTATAAATTCAGAACTTAATAATGTTTTAGGCAACTTAGCAAATAGAACATGCGTGTTCTCAAATAAGTATTTTGATGGAAAGATCAAACGTCCAACTGAGTTATCTGGATTATCTGTAAAAACTTTAAAAACAGTGCATGAACTTGTAGAAGATATCGGTAGATCATATTCAAATTATCAAGTGAGAAAAGCAACTAAACAGTTTATGGATATTGCCAGAATCGGCAATAAATACTTTGATGAAACACAGCCATGGAAAGAAATCAGTACGAATAAAGAAAAAGCATCTGAAACATTGTATGTATGTTTAGATATTTTACGTATACTATCTATAGTCGCTTCACCAATAATTCCAATTAGTATGAAAACTTTGCATGATATGATCGGTGTTGAAGATAAAATCAACTGGGATAATATAAAAAATGAAACCTTTGCATTCTTCATCAATTATGTAAAAAGATTGTTTAGAAAGATTGATGAGAAAGAGATTAAAGAGCAAATAGAAATACTTAAGAAAACTCAGGAAAGAAACATGAAAGAAGAAAAAATTGTTGAACATAAATCTCAGATAGATTACGATGATTTCAGTAAACTGGAATTTAGAATTGTGAAAATACTTGAAGCTCAGCGAGTTAAGAAATCAAATAAGCTTTTACATCTTAAAGTTAATATCGGTGGGGAAGAACGAACTGTTATAGCAGGTATTGGTAAAGATTATAAACCTGAAGACATTATAGGAAGAAAAGTTCCAATGCTGATAAATCTGAAACCACGAAGTGTAATGGGTATTGAATCTCAAGCTATGATCTTAGCTGCGGAAGATGAAGGCAAACTATCCATATTATACCCGGACAGAGATGTAAAAGAAGGAAGCGAAATATCCTGATTTCATTGTGTGAAAGTATTTAAAATATTTATTGTAAATGATGATCATATGAAGAAAAATATTATTTTAAGCTGGAGGAATTATTAAAAAGAAACGGTCTTTCAAAATTGGATTATCAGGTTCATTTCTTACTAAGAAAAATGCACCGATTGATCTTGCAGTGATTGCTGTCATAATTCTAATTTCAATCTTGTTATTAAATATTTTTCAAGTTTCACAGAATATGATGGGTGTATACGGCTTTTATAATTATAAGCTTATTATTAAATGTTTTTTAATTTTCTTTGTTTTAAGTATTTGTTTAATTGTTTTTACATATCGTAGACATAGAGAATATAAAGAAGATCTGGATGAATGGTCGAATCTTGATTGTAGACTGCATGAATATGAAAAGAAGGTTGAAAAGATTGTTTATGATCTTCCGGGTGTAGCAATTGTTGGTATTGCCAAAGATCATACGATTACCTATTGGAATGCCGCTTCTAAACAATTATATGGATTTAATTCTAAAGAGGTAATAGGCAAGATGATCGAATCTCTTATTATCCCTGGTTCATCCTTTAAAAATTTTGTGAAGAATATTGATAATCTATATGATAGCGATATCAAAATCCCATCGGGTCAAGCAGAATATTTGCATAAAGATAAAACTTCTGTAAATGTACTTACCAGTTTTCATAAATATGAAACAGTATTTGGAAAACAGGAGCTTTTTAATTTATCAATAGATATAACTGAACTTTATAAATCCCAAAAAGAATTGAAAAAATCTAATTCAAAATTACATGTTCTTACAAGAACAGATTCACTAACACAGCTTCCTAACCGTCGTGCAATTATAGAAAAAATTGATTACGAAATATTAAAATATGAAAGATCTAAAGAAATTTTCGCAATTGCTTTGATCTCTCTTGATAACTTTAATAGTGTTAATGATAAGAATGGTCATGATTGTGGTGATTTTGTTTTGAAACAAATATCAAATCTAATTGTTGCTCTTATAAGAAAACAAGATATAGTAGGACGTTATAGTGGTGAAGAATTCATCTTGCTCCTTCCGCAAACAAATAGTAAGGGAGCTCTTCATGTTACGAAATTAATTCTTGGACAGATCGCTAAATTTCCAATAACCTATCAAGATAAAGAAATATCTCTTACCGCAACAATTGGTGTTATTGAGTATGACAAAGAAGAGACATCAGTAATGGAGATAATAAAAAAAGCTGATAAAGCAATGCACAAAGGTAAAACTAAAAATAAAAACAAAGTAATTATTGTGTAAAGTAATTTAATAACAGTAAAAAAAATGGAAAAATTAAAAAAAGAACTCGGATTATTATCAGTTTTCAGTATTGCAGCAGGAGCGATGATCAGTTCGGGTTTATTCATATTACCAGGATTAGCTTATTATAAATCTGGTCCTGCTGTTATACTTGCATACCTGCTTGCCGGAATACTTGTACTTCCTTCCATGTTCAGTAAATCTGAATTAGCTACTGCAATGCCCAAATCAGGTGGAACTTATTTCTTTATCCATCGCAGTATGGGAAGTGGCTTTGGTACGATAGCTGGAATTTCTGCCTGGTTTTCCTTAGCTTTTAAGAGTGCTTTTGCTTTAGTTGGGATAGGTGCTTTTGCATCTATCATTTATCCGGATATTACTATTTTTCAAATAAAGTTGGTCGCAGTTATCTTTTGTGTAATATTTACAATTACAAATATCACGAGTACAAAGCATACTGGGCGTTTACAGGCAACTATGGTAATTGCTTTATTATTTTTACTTTTATATTATATAGTTAAAGGAATTCCACATATTGATAATCGTAATTTTGATGTGTTTATGAAAGGTGATATAAAATCACTTTTCATGACATCAGGCTTGATCTTTATCTCTTATGGTGGATTGACTAAGATAGCAAGTGTAGCTGGAGAGGTGAAAAATCCTACACGTAATATACCTCTAGGTATGATCTTAGCTTTTACGATTGTAACAATATTTTATGTTATTGTAGTTTTTGTAACAGTAGGTATCTTAGGAGATAAGCTTCTTTTAGGATCCCCTAAACTCTATTCTCTTACTCCTATAAGTGATGCAGCTCTAATATTTGCCGGAAAACCCGGAATGTATATTCTCTCATTTGCAGCATTGCTGGCTTTCTTTTCTACAGCTAATGCCGGAATAATGGCGTCTTCACGTAATCCAATGGCAATGAGTCGTGATAAACTTCTACCATCCTTTTTTGGAAAAGTAAGTAAAAAACATCAAACTCCGACTAATTCAATATTATTTACTAGTTTTTTTATGATATTAGTGATATTCCTGCCTTTGGAAACTCTTGTAAAAACAGCATCAACAATGATGTTGTTACTATTTATATTTGTAAATATTTCTGTAATTATTATGCGTGAAAGCGGAATCCAAAATTACCGACCACGATTTAAAAGTCCATTATATCCATACTTACAAATAATAGCTATCTTAGCATACATATTTATAATTATTGAAATGGGAAGATTGCCTTTGTTAATCACATCTATTTTTATCTTGATGGGATTAAGCTGGTATTGGTTCTTTGGCAGGATTAGCTCTAATAAAGAATCTGCCTTATTGCAGCTGATTAATAAGATCAAAGCTAAAGATCTGGAAACAACATCACTTGATATTGAGTTGAAAGAAATTATTCGTGAACGTGATAACCTTCATATAGACAGGTTTGATAGACTTATAGAAAAAGCAATTATTCTTGATATTGATAAAACATTAACAAAAGAAGAATTTTTCCATATTGTAGCAGATAATGTTTCTAAAAGTATTAATAAAAGTAGCGAATATTATTATAATAAAATACTGGAGAGAGAAGCAGAAAGTTCCACAGTTCTAACAGAATCTCTGGCAATACCTCATATTATTATTGAAGGAGAAAAGAAGTTTAATATCCTGCTTGCCAGATGCAAAGATGGAATTAACTTCAATAATGATGCAAAAAAAGTTACAACAGTTTTTGTTATTACCGGTACACGTGATGAACGTAATTACCATTTACAAGCTTTAGCTGCAATTGCTCAGATCGTACAAAACTCAAATTTTGAGAAAAAATGGTTAAAAGCAAAAAATATCGAGGCATTACGTGATCTTGTTTTACTAGGTGATAGAAGAAGAAAATAAAGGAAAAATTATTAATGAATATTTATATAGAAACATATGGCTGCCAGATGAATGTAGCTGACAGTGAACTAGTAGCATCAATTTTAAAAAAAGAACATTTCTCAATTGTAGAAGATATCAATATTGCTGATGTAATTATTTTTAACACATGCTCTGTAAGACAACATGCCGAAGATCGTGTCTTAGGACGTATAAACAATGAGATGAGTCGAAAACGCAGTAAGAAGGATTTAAAGATTGGTGTAATTGGCTGTATGGCACAGCGTCTTGATAAACAGTTGAACGAGATGAATTCCAGTATTGATTTTGTTGTAGGTGTAGATCAATATAATCACTTACCTGCAATTATAAATGGCCTTTATAATGAAAACGATTTCGAATGCAATACAATTGTGAATGACGCTGAAATATATAAAGATATCTATCCGATCCATTCAGGGAAATTCAATGCATTTGTAACAATAATGCGGGGATGTAATAATTTCTGCACTTATTGCATTGTACCATATACACGTGGTAGAGAACGCAGTAGACCAATTGATGACATTATAAGTGAGATCACTGAGATAGGGAAGAAGGGATTCAAAGATGTTTCTTTACTTGGTCAGAATGTAAATTCCTACCACTATAAAAATGTAAACTTTGCAGAACTCTTGAAAAAGGTTAACAAAATTGAAACTATTAAACGGATCAGATTTATTACATCACATCCAAAAGACTTATCAGATGACGTTATAAAGGTGATGGCAGAATCAGATAAGGTATGTGAACATCTGCATCTGGCAATGCAAAGCGGTGATGACGAAATACTCGCCAGGATGAATCGAGGGTATACATCTCAACACTTTTATGATATTACTCAAAAGTTAAGAAAAGCAATGCCCGATATTTCTATAACAACAGACATAATAGCAGGATTTCCGGGTGAAACTGAAGAACAATTCCAAAGAACTTATGATCTGATGAAAAAAATCCAATTTGATTATGCCTTTACCTTTAAATATTCACCTAGAACGGGCACAAAAGCAGCTGAATTCAAAGATCAGATCCCGGAAACTATACGCTTGGAGAGATTAAAAAAACTTATTGAACTTCAACAAGATATTACTACACAAAAATATAAAGAACAAATTGGTAAGATCAAAGAGATATATGTTGAACAGATCAGTAAAAAATCAGAATATGAAATGGCAGGAAAAAGCAGAGACTTCAAAATTACTGTTTTCCCCGGGGATAGTACTTTAATTGGCAAATTTGTTAAGGTAAAAATAACTGATGCAGTTGGCTGGACATTAAAAGGCGAACTAATTAAATGAGTATATTGAAGCATATTCAATTATGGCTTCAACATGAAACTGCCTTATTAAATCATCCTAATCCACTTTTAGTATTAGCTGTTTTGCTTATAACAGGTTATATCGCTACAAAAATTGCTTCTAAGCTTCATATTCCCACCATAACAGCTCAAATCATCGGAGGTGTAATACTGGGGCGTTATGTATTAAATATCTTCCAGGATAGCGCGTTTACCTCTTTAGCTCCTATCACAAATTTCGCTCTGGGTTTTATTGGACTTTCAATTGGAAGTCATATTGATTTCCAAAAACTACGCAGTGCCGGGAAACGAATAACTTTAATTACTCTTTCAGATGTTATAATCACACCGGTTATTGTATTTTTTTCTTTATATAAAATAGCTCATCTGTCATTTGAAGTAAGCTTACTGGTAGCGTCTATAGCCATTACAACTGCTCCGGGCTCTACATTACATATAATTCGTGAAAATCGTGCTAAAGGTATATTCACTAAAACGATACTTGCTGTAGTAGCTTTAAATAATGTATTAACAATTTTGATATTCTATACTGTGTTTAATTATCTATTTTATAAAAGTACAATGCATGATATTACTGTACTTAATTTGATCTCAAAACCGCTATTAATGCTTTTAGAGTCGGCATTTATTGGAATTGCGGTGGGTGGAACGCTGATTTATTTTACTGAAAAACGGAAGATCAGGATTTCATTCCTGGCTATGGTAATTTTAGCAGTTGTACTTACTGTAGGAACTTCTCAGCTAATACACCTGTCTGGGCTTTTATCATGCCTTTTCCTGGGAATTATTATTACAAATTATTCAAAATATAGTTCAATCTTTTTTGGAGCTTTCAAAGATATAGAAATAGAAGTTTTTACATTGTTCTTTGTTCTAGCCGGAACTCACTTTGATCTGGGAGTTATGAAATCAGCTGGATATGCAGGTATAGTCCTTATTGTCTCACGGTTAATAGGGAAGACCATAGCACCAACTTTAGGTGCTTATATCGCAAGATCAACAAAAACGATCAAAAGATGGATTGGGATTTCGCTCTATCCAATAGCTGGGGTTGCTATTGGTTTAATACTGTTGATTGAAAATAGTAGTTTCCTACATGAGTATTCTGGGCAGATCACATCAATTGTACTTGCAGCAGTAGTGATAAACGAGCTGTTGGGTCCAATATTCACAAAAAAAGCAATAATTAAAGCGGGTGAGAGCCATAAGAACAGAATACGTTTAATGGATTTTTTGCAAGAAGAGTATATCACTATTGATCTTAAAGCAAAAGACAAATGGGACGCTCTTGATAAATTGGCAGTTTTTTTACATCGTTCTCACAAAATTCATGAAATATCCTTAAACGAATTAAAAAGATCGATTATTAAACGAGAAAAAGATATCTCAACCGGAATTGGTGGAAACCTGGCGATTCCGCATGCTATTATAGATGGAGGACCTAAAATTCGCGGTGTAATCGGTATTTCAAAAACCGGTATACCCTTTGATTCAATTGATGATCTTCCTGTTAATATTATGATACTCATTGCAACACCAACAAAGAATTATGATCTTCATCTTAATATTTTAGCTAATATTGCCAAAATATTCGGTCATCATCCTGAGATAAAAGATCAAATTATAAAATCTAAGAGCCCGGAAGAAGTTTTTGAGATACTCCAAGCTGAAGAGGTTGAGAATTTAAATCCATTCTTTGAAGATTAAAGGAATCATTTAATTATATTAATATTATGTAAATTTACTCTACTTTTATTTTTTCGTCTCTTAGAATTGATTTTTAAGAATTTAATGTATTCTATACTTTTTAATTATTTTCAATATTTATTATTATTTTATAAAATACATTCTACTAAACATATTTAAAAATAAGAATACAAAAACAAGTTTTAACAGCAGTAAATATAATTTAGTATAATTCCTTAGAAATAAAATTATAGTGGAGGAGAGCAGATATTTCAGCAATAAGTATCTAAAAACAGCCTGATTTCAAACATGTGATAATATATATTATGTAAACTTGCATGATTATGTGTAATATCTTGCTCCATAACTATTTAAGCATTTAAGTACCATTTGCTATTCCTTAGATTTATTGTGAAATAAATTAATAGCATGTTTTTCTAAGAAATCAGAATGCGAAATAGGATATCTATAAAATTAATTTTTAAATGATCCTGTTATTTAACTGTTTTAACAAAATCAAATCTTATGAATTGAAGACTAATAAGTATAATTTTAACATAAAAAATAGAAAAAAGGATTTTTTATAATATTTGATAAGAGCTTCTGCCCTACTACAGAATCTGAAAAAAGCTAAAAGTACTGATTGAAAGCACATTTAGATAATAAGAGATTATTCTTTTTAAAATAAGCAATGAAGCTATAATGCAGAACAGCATAACAAATATTTAAGTTCTAAAGGAATAAATATATAGAAAAACACCAAAAATCAATTCTAAGAGCTTTAAAAATGAATAGTGATATAGAACTCATGAAAAAAGACTAAAAAGAATGGAATAATGATATCGAACCTGGAACAGAAGAAAAGTGAGAACTGAAAAGAAGCAATATCATATTACATAAATACAATACCGTCTTGTAAGTAAAAGTTGTTGACATGTAAAAAGTTAATAATTTTTATTATATCAATTGTAGAATTAAGGAGAAAAATAATGAAAAAAGCAATTTTACTAACATTTTTTTTTATTCTCTTAAGTACCTTATCATTAACAGCAAAAGAAAAATTACATGTAAAAATTGGTGTTTATGAGAATGCACCCAAGATATATACTAATGAAAACGGTGAAATGAGTGGATTCTGGGCTGATGTTACAAAACATATAGCAGATCGGGAATATTGGGAAATCGAATGGGTACATGGAACTTGGGATCAGTGTCTGAAGAAATTGGAAACTAATGAGATCGACATAATGATTGATGTAGCTATAACTCCTGCTAGAGAAAATAAATTCTCGTTTAACAAAGAAACAGTTCTCCTTAGTTGGACAAGATTATACACAAAAAGAGGATTAAATTTTCAAACTATACTTGATATTGAGGGCAAAAAAATAGCAGGACTAAAAAACAGTATTAATATTGAAGGACCTGAAGGATTAAAAGATCTTATTAACAAATTCGATATAAACTGTGACATCATCGAAATGGATGATTACGTCAAAGTATTTGAAGCTTTGAATAATAATGAAGCAGATGTTGGAATTACAAATAAAGATTTTGGTGCAAAACATGAAAAAGATTATAAAGTAAAAAGAACACCAATCATATTCCAACCAGCAAGTATGCATTATGCCTGCTCTATAAATTCAAAACTAACACCATATTATCTTGAACAACTTGATTTTCATATTAAAAAGTTAAAGAAAGATCAAAATTCAATTTTTTACATATCGATGGATAAATATCTGGGTGAACATGAAAAAATTACATCTTTCCCCCTTTGGTTAAAAATTACCATTGCTCTAATGTTATCATTTGCATTAATTATCTTCGTTTTCAACCGTATTTTGAAACACCAGATTGTGAAAAAGACTGCCCAATTAAAAAAAAGTGAAGCACAATTCAAATTATTTGCAGAGAATGTGCCCGGCGTAGTGCGAATATATAGATGGTATTCTGATGAACATCGTGAGTATATTTACCAGGGACCTGGTATGGAAAAGATCGTAGGAGAAGAATTAGCAAAAAAAATATATAAAGATTATAATGAATATTTCAAACTAATACCAGAAGATGATCTCAAGGCATTGAATGAAGCATCTTTAAAAGCTTTTCATACTGGTAAAAACTTAGATTTTGAATATCGGTTAACAATTAATGATTCGAATATAAGATGGGTTCGTGCCTTGTTCAGCGCATTCCAGATAGAAGATGGAGTTTTTCTCTGGCAAGGACTCATTAATGATATTACCGAGCGCAAACAATTGGAGAAAGAATTAATAGAAAGTGAAAATAAATATCGTGCACTTGCTGAAACATCTTCTGATATAATTATCACTTTAGATATGGAAGGGAATTTTACTTACATTAGTCCAGCATCTAAAAAAATAACAGGTTTTAACTGGAAACATTTTTTGGGTCGTCCTTTTATGGAATTAATAGTTCCAGAATTTGTTGAGTTATCTATTGAGAGTTTTAAAAAAGGTCTTACTGGTAAAAAGATACCTCTTTATGAAATTGAAATCTTACATAAAAATGGTAGCAAAATACCTGTCGAGTTGAATGTATCAAATCTTTTTGATATTAAAGGTAATGTTATTGGAAGACTTGCTATGGTTCGTGATATCAGTGAGCGTAAAATAGCAGAGAATGCACTTGCAGAAAGTGAAGAAAAATATCGTGCTATTTTTGAATCCACCGGGACAGCTACTATGATAGTGAACGAAGAAACAACTATAGTTCAAGTAAATAGAGAATGTGAGGTAATAACAGGATTTGCTGCATCCGAACTAATAGGTAAAAGCTGGACTGAATTTGTGTATAAAGAAGATTTACAGATAATGTTGAATCGTCAAAAATCCAGATATGAAGATAAGGAATCAGTTCCAGATAAATATGAAGTTCGGTTGATCGATTCAAAAGGAGACATAAGAAATACAATTCTCTCTATTGGAGTAATTCCAAACGTTAAAAGAAGCGCTGTCTCTATGCTTGATATCACCGATCTCAAAAAAGCAGAGGAAGAATTGAAAAGTAAAATAAATGAGCTGGAAATCTTTAATGAAGCTTCTGTTGATAGAGAAGTTACAATTAATGAATTAAGAAAAGAAATTAATGAGTTACTCAAACAAATTGGTAAAGAAACAAAATATGATATCGTATATTAAAAACTCGTTTTCAACCATAAGTATATAAAAATGGAATTTTAATTTATACTCAAGGAGTAAGAAATGAATCCTAAAATACGCTTATTATTAGTAGATAATAATTCAGGTGATGCCAGAATTATCATGGAAATGCTGAAAGAAACCAAAAAAGCTGAGTTCGCAATTACAAATTCAGCAAGACTCGACAAGTCACTGAAGTTACTGGGCGAAGAGCAATTCGAGATGATATTACTCGACCTGGAATTACCTGATAGCCAGGGACTTGAGACTTTTAAAAAGATTAGTTCATATGCTCCGGGATTACCGGTAGTGATTCTTGCCAGTATAGATGATAAAAGCCTGGCATTGGAGGCAATTAAAGCAGGCGCGCAGGACTGTATTACGAAGAGCGAAATGAATAGTAATAATCTGGTGCGAATAGTGCTATATGCGATAGAACGAAAACAGGCAAAGGAAGATTTGAAAGAAAGTGAAAAACAATTAAAAGAAATTAGAAAAAACCTTCAGGATGTTCTTGATAATTCTCCGGATGGAATACTTATTGCCGATTCAAATGGACGGCATAGGTATGCAAACAAAAGATTAAGCGATATAATTGAGTATAATGAGCTTGAGATGCTTGAGTTAACAATGAAGGATATAACACCAGCGGATGATCTGAAGAAATATGCTAAGATGTATAAAAACCGGATAAAAGGTGAAAAAACGCCTAATTTATATCATAGAAAAGTGATTGCAAAAAGTGGAAAAATAATCCCTGTTGAAATGAGAACTACAACCACTGTTTGGGAGGGAGAAAAATGCGGACTTGCTTTTATGACCGATATCACTGAACGAAAGCAGATAGAGCTGAAGCTAAAGAAAAGCGAAGAAAAACTGCGGTTAATGATAGATAAATCTCCGATCGGAGTTAGCATTACGGATCTGAATGGTAAATTTATAGAAGTGAATCCTGCAGTATGTAATATGATAGGTTATTCCTCGGAAGAAATGCAGCACAAACATTTTAATCAATTCTCACACCCTGATGATGAAGCGCAGAATAAAGAATTGTATGAAGATTTATCGGATGGTAAAATACGATATTTCGAATTAGATAAGAGATATATACATAAAAATGGAAGCGTTGTTTACGTTCACATTAGATCTCAAATTGTTCGTGATGAAAGGGGAAAGCCACTATTTGAAATGGCCATTACTGAGAATGTCACCGAGCGCAAGCAGGCAGAAGAACAAATGAAGAAGAGAATGAATGAGCTGGAAATCTTTAATGAAGCTTCTGTTAATAGAGAAGTTACAATTAATGAATTAAGAAAAGAAATCAATGAATCACTCAAACAAATTGGTAAAGAACCAAAATATGATATCGTATATTGAAGACTTGAGGGTTGTGTAAATTGAACTATAATAATATTGAAAGGTGAATCATATGAAAAAATTATTATTTATTACTGTAATATTGATTATATCGGGATTTGCCCGTGCTGCGAATACAAATCTAACTAATGAAGAAAGAGGGTGGCTCTCAAATCATAAAATCATTAGGATTGCACCCGATCCTGAATTTACTCCCATAGAATGGATAGATGAAAACGGTTTATATCAAGGGATTTCCACGGAATTCATGGATTTAATTTCGCAGGAATTGGATATAAAGTTTGAAGTTGTTAAGTGTAGCAATTGGGAAGAAGTTCTGCAAAAGGCTAGAGATCGAGATGTTGATATGTTATCTGCTGCAGCACAAACACCACAAAGAGCCGAATATATGGATTTTTCTTCACCATACTTGATTTTTCCGGGTGTGATAATAACCAGAAATGACTATACTGAAATCAAAACGATCGAACATCTGCATAATAAGAAAGTTGTAATTGTATCAGGATATGTGTGGCAAGATATGTTAACGCTTCATCATCCTAAGATAGAAATTGTTCAAGTGAATTCTCTACAGGATGGACTTCGAGATATTTCCATGGGTATGCATGATGTAATTATAGCAACGTTACCAATTGCTCTTTATTATATTGAGAAAGATGGTATACTGAATCTGCGAGTAACAGGAGAAACAGGATATTATACAAAATTATCCATTCTAACCCGTAAAGACTGGCCTATGTTAGGAACTATAATTCAAAAAACTCTTTCAAATATTCCAACGAACAAAAAAGAAGCAATAATCAAAAAATGGATTACAATAAAAAATAAATCGATTTTCAGTAACAAACAATTCTGGCTTATCTTAATCTCTATAATATGTTTAAGTTTTGTTGGATTTATAATCATTTACACTTGGAACGGGATACTGAAAAAACTTATCAGGAAACGCACCAGTGAATTGGAAGAAGATATCGCGAAAAGGAAAATCACTGAAAAAACTTTAGTAAAAAGCGAAGAAAAATTCAAATTATTTGCAGAGAATGTACCCGGTGTAGTGTCTATATATCAATGGCATCCGGATGGACATCGTGAGTACATTTACCAGGGACCTGGTATGGAAAAGATCGTAGGAGAAGAATTAGCAAAAAAAATATATGAAGATCAAAATGAATATTTCAAACTAATACCGGAAGAAGATTTTAAAGCACTGGATGAAGCATCTTTAAAAGCTTTTCAATCCAATAAAAACTTAGATTTTGAATATCGTTTAATAATCGATGAATCGAATATAAGATGGGTTCGTGCCTTGTTCAATTCGTTCAAGAGAGAAGATGGAGTTTTTCTCTGGCAAGGACTCATTAATGATATTACCGAGCACAAACAACTGGAGAAAGAATTAAAAGAAAGTGAAAATAAATATCGTGCACTTGCTGAAACATCTTCTGATATAATTATCACTTTAGATATGGAAGGGAATTTTACTTACATTAGTCCAGCATCTAAAAGAATAACAGGTTTTAACTGGAAACATTTCCTGGGTCATCCTTTTATAGAATTAATAGTTCCAGAATTTGTTGAGTTATCTATTGAGAGCTTTAAAAAAGGCCTTACTGGTAAAAAGATGCCTCTTTATGAAATTGAAATCCTACATAAAAATGGTAGCAAAATACCAGTCGAGTTAAATGTATCAAATCTTTTTGATATTAATGGTAATGTTATTGGAAGACTTGCAATGGTTCGTGATATTAGTGAGCGTAAAATAGCAGAGAATGCACTTACAGATAGCGAACAAAAATATCGCTCTTTAGTAGAAACCTCAAGCGATTGGATCTGGGAAATGAATCTAAAGGGAAAACATATTTACAGCAATAATGTTTGTAAGAAAATCTTAGGATTTTCCTCCAGTAAAATTTGTAATATGGACACAATCGAATTAGTGCACCCTGAAGATCAAAATATGTTCATAGAGATCTATAAACAAGCTATTCATAACAAATCTGGGTGGAACAATATTGTAACACGTTGGCGTAATAAAGACGGAATTTACATTTATCTTGAGAGTTCTGCCTTACCTCAAGTTGATCTTAACAAAGAAATAATTGGTTTTATCGGGGTTGATCGTGACATCACCGAGCGCAAGAAAGCGGAAGAAGAAAATAAAGAGAATTCAAAAAAAATGGAAAAGCATTTTGAAAAAAGCGAAAGACAAAGAATTGCTACTTTATCTATTTTATCTGACCTCAATAAAACTTCAAAGAAATTGCATTTAGAAATTAATGAGCGTAAGCATGCAGAAAAAATACAAAAAACATTATTCAACATTTCCAATGCGGTAAATACAGTAGACAATTTGCATGACCTTTACAGCAAGATAAGAGATTTTTTGGGAAACGTGATAGACACTACCAATTTCTATATCGCTTTATATAATAAAAAAACTGACATGATCTATCTTCCTTTCGATGTAGATGAAAAAGATAATTATGAAACTTTCCCGGCTGGTAAGACGTTGACAGAATTAGTTTTAAAAACAGGTAAATCTATACTTGTTGATGAGAAACTATTAAAAAAGCTGATTAAAGAGAATAAAGTTGAGATTATTGGAACTCCTGCTCTAATCTGGTTAGGTGTCCCACTTAAAGTAGAGAATGAAATTATTGGCGTAATCGCAGTTCAAAGTTATGATGATCCAAACCTGTATTCTGAAAAAGATATTACACTTCTTAACTTTATCTCAGAAGAAATAGCTCTCTCAATCAAACATATACAATCTGATAAACAATTAAAAATAAACCTGACAGAAAAAAACATACTTCTTCAAGAAATTTATCACCGAACAAAAAATAATATGCAATTGATAATTTCATTGCTCAAATTAGAAGCACAAAACATGGAGAAAAGATCCTTAACCGAAAATGTTGGAATTAATTTGCTTCATGATTCGTATACTGTAGTCGCCAATAAGATCAAGTCGATGAGTTTGGTTCACGAAAAACTGTATAAAGCAAAGGATTTGTCTCATATAAATCTGAAAGAGTATATAGAAGATCTTGTTAGACAGTTAATGGGTAGTTACAATATCAGATCGGAAAAAATAAAATTGAAGCTTGAATTGGAAGATGTATTCATATTAATTGATTCTGCTATTCCTTTAGGTTTGATCTTAAGTGAGTTGATAACAAATGTGTTCAAGCATGCTTTCCCAAATAATGCAAAAGGTGAGATCTCAGTACGCTTATTCAAAGAAAAAGATGATACAATTAACCTTTTATTGGGTGATAATGGGGTTGGAATACCAAAAGAAGTTGATCTGGAAAAGACAGAGACCATGGGAATTAAAACCGTTTTTTCTCTTATAAAATATCAGTTAGGAGGTCAGATTAGATACGATACTGATAATGGTATGAAATGGAATTTTAAGTTTAAAGATAACCAGTATAAAAAGAGAGTGTGAGAGATCGGGTCAATAAACACGAGTTTGCCAGATCCGGCAGCTGCCGGAGAAAGCAGACTTGAGTTAACAATGCGACGAAGGAGCAGATCTGACTTAAGGATTGGAGAGCTATCATTCTAATCTCAACGTCTGAGGTTAATTAAGCCAAGTTTGATTTGTAAATTAATATAAAGAGGTAATTAATATATTTCGCAAAAAAGCAGAGGAAGAATTGAAAAATAAAATAAATGAGCTGGAAATCTTTAATGACGCCTCCGTTGATAGAGAAATTACAATTAATGAATTAAGAAAAGAGATTAATGAATTACTTAAACAAATTGGTAAAGAACCTAAGTATGATATCGTATATTAAAAACTCGTTCTCATCCGAAGTTTATATAAATGGATTTTTAATATATACTAAAGGAATAAGAAATGAATTCTAAAATACGCTTATTGTTAGTAGAGGGTAATCCAGGTGATGTCAGACTTATCATGGAAATCCTTAAAGAAAACAAAAAAGTTGAGTTCACAATTACGAATTCAGCAAGACTCGACAAGTCACTGAAGTTACTGGACGAAAAGCAATTCGAGATGATATTACTCGACTTGGAATTACCTGATAGCCAAGGACTCGAGACTTTTAAAAAGGTTCGTTCACATGTTCCGGGATTACCGATAGTAATTCTTTCCGGACTGAAAGATGAAAACCTGGCATTGCAGGCAATTAAAGAAGGTGCACAGGACTATCTTACAAAGAGCGATATAAATAGTAATAACCTGGTGCGAATAGTGCAATATGCGATAGAACGAAAACAGGCGAAGGAAGATTTGAAAGAAAGTGAAAATAAATATCGTGCCATTTTTGAATCTACCGGAACAGCTACTTTGATTGTTGATATGAATACTTTAATTATACAAGCAAATAAAGAATGTGAGAGTGTTACGGGATATTCCGCCTCCAAGCTTGTTGGAAAAAGCTGGACCCAATTTGTATATGAACAAGATCTTTCAATGATGCTCAGACGCTCTAAGGAAAGGACAAAAGATTCGGAATCTGCTACTGACAAATATGAAGTAAGATTAGTAAATTCCAAAGGAGAGATAAGAAATACAATTCTTTCTATTGGGATGACTCCTGACGGCAAAACCAGTATCGTCTCTATGCTTGACATTACCGAGCGGAAAAAAGTTGAAGAAGCACTTCATAATAGCGAAGAAAATTATCGTCTATTATTCACAAATATAGGTGAAGGAGTTGCAACTGTTGATCTTGAGGAAAATTTTGTATATTGTAATCCTGCTGCAGAGAGTATTTTTGGTGTTCCTGCTGGAAAACTTGTCGGTAAAAATTTAAACGAATTTTTGAATCCACAAATGTTGGAATTTGTAAAAAATCAGTCAGATAAAAGGAAAAAAGGGAAAAAAAATACTTATGAATTTGAAATTATCAGAAATGATAAAACAAATAGACAACTTCTAATTACCGTTACTCCTCAATATGATATGGAAAGAAATTTGATTGGATCCTTTGGATTATTTCATGACATCACCGAACGCAAGCAGGCAGAGAAAAAGAGCAGGCAACAGCAGGAACAACTCCTGGCTATCTTCGGTGGTATGAATGAAGTGGTTTATATTGCCGACCCAAATACATACGAACTACTTTATCAGAACAATATGGTTAAAGAAGTATGGGGAGACATTGCCAGTGGAAAATGTTACAAAGTTTTACAAGATCGTAATTCGCCATGTCCCTTTTGTACGAATAATAAAATCTTCGGGGAAAATCTGGGAAAAACTTATACTTGGGAGTTTAAAAACGAGGTCAACAAACATTGGTATCGATGTTCAGATCGTGCCATCCAGTGGCCAAACGGAAAAATGGTTCGTTTTGAACTAGCGATTGACATCACCGATCGAAAACAGTCCGAAGAAATTCAAAAAACATTATTTAACATTTCCAATACAATAAATACAACTGACAGTTTAAGTGAGCTCTATGGAAAAGTAAAAGAAATTCTGGGAAATGTAATCAACACAGAAAATTTCTTAGTCGCCTTATACGATGACAAGGCTGATATGATCTCTCTTCCCTTTCTTGTTGATGAAAAAGATCAATTTGAAACTTATCCTGCTGGTAAAACTATGACTAAATATGTAATTGAAACCGGTAAACCTCTTTTTGCTACTAATGATGTCGTTGATGAGTTAACACAAAAAGGTTTCATCGAAGCTATTGGTACTCCTTCTGAAATATGGTTGGGTGTTCCCTTGAAAATTGAAAAAAAAATAATCGGAATAATATCAGTTCAAAGTTATGATGATCCCAATCAATATACAGAAAAAGATTTGGAAATTCTTACATTTGTTTCAGAAGAAATTGCTCTTGCTATTAAACATAAACAAAAAGATGAGCAGATAGAGAAAGATCTGGCAGAAAAAAGCTTACTTTTGCAGGAAATTTATCACCGCACAAAAAATAATATGCAATTAATAATTTCACTTCTTAAATTAGAAGCAAAAAACATGGAGACAAAATCCTTAACTGAAAATGTTGGAATTAAATTGCTTCATGATTCCTATACCGTTATCGCCAATAAGATCAAGTCGATGAGTCTGGTTCACGAAAAATTGTATAAAGCAAATGATCTGTCTCATATAAATTTGAAAGAGTATATAGAAGATCTTGTTAAACAGTTACTGGTTACCTACAATACCAGATCAGAAAAAATAAAATTGAAGTTTGAATTGGAAGATGTATATATATTAATTGATTCTGCAATACCTTTAGGTTTGATCTTAAGTGAGTTGATAACAAATGTGTTCAAGCATGCTTTCCCAAATAATGCAGAAGGTGAGATCTCAGTACGCTTATTCAAAGAAAAAGATGATACAATTAACCTTTTATTGGGTGATAATGGGGTTGGAATACCAAAAGATATTGATCTGGAAAAGATAGAGACCATGGGAATTCAAACCGTTTTTTCTCTTATAAAATATCAGTTGGGAGGTCAGATTAGATACGATACTGATAATGGTATGAAATGGAATTTTAAATTTAAAGATAACCAGTATAAAAAGAGAGTGTGAGAGATCGGATTAATAGAACCGAGTTCGCCAGATCCGGCAGCTGCCGGAGAAAGCAGACTTCAGTTAACAATGCGACGAAGGAGCAGATCTGACTTAAGGATTGGAGAGCTATCATTCTTAACTCAACGGCTGAGATTAATTAAGTTAAGTCTGGTCAAGTTTGATGTGTAAATTAATATAAAGGAGTAATTGATGAATTTTGCAAAAAATCAATCGCTAAAGATTTTTATAGCCAGCTTTATAATTCAATCTAAAAATATAAATTGGAAATATATTCGTGATCAAAATATCATTTTATAAAAGTTTCGTATATGAATTTGATGAGGAGGACACAAATGTTTACAAATTCAAAACTTGAAGTTAAGAATGGCGTATCGTTTGCCAAGGATGAGCAGTTAGCGGTTCAAGAATTATACGATCAAATATATCAGCCAGAGGCTGAAGTTGTGATCTTTTTCTGTTCATCAAAATATGATTTGGAAAAAATGGGCAATGCCCTAAATGAAACATTTACCTGTCACCTGATCGGCTGTACAACCTCAGGAGAGATAACAACAACGGGGTATCATGAGGGAAGTCTTGTGGGAGTCAGCATCGCCAGTGATGAGATTAAAATACATTCCAGGTTGATTAGTCCTTTAAGTGATTTCAGTATGGAAATGGCAGAAAAAATGGCTCGTAATATCCGAGGTGATCTCAGTATTGAGACTTCATTCAATAAAGATAAAATGTTTGGATATTTGCTGATTGACGGTCTTTCCATGCAGGAGGAAAAAACAATCAGCTTAATTCATAGTCAATTTGAAAACATCTCGATCATCGGTGGATCTGCCGGTGATGATCTGCAATTTAGTAAAACTGCAGTTTATTGGGACGGCAAATTTATTTCCAATGCTGCTGCTTTTTCTTTGTTCGAAACAAACTTGCCATTTCATATTTTCAAGACACAGCATTTCAAACCTACAGACATGAAACTAGTGATTACGAAAGCTGATCCGGCCAATCGTCGTGTGATGGAAATCAATTGCGAACCAGCAGCCAAAGAATATGCAGATGTACTTGGCTTAACAATTGACGAATTAACGCCAACAGTTTTTTCAAATCATCCGGTCATGCTCAAAATTGGAGGAGAGTATTATGTCCGTTCCATCCAGCATGTGAATGAAGACAAAAGTCTATCTTTCTATTGCGCAATTGATAACGGCCTGGTTTTGACCATTGCCGAAGGAGTGGGATTGGTTGATAATCTGGAAAAGCAGCTGTCTGAAGTTAAGGAAAAGATCCCAAATCTGAAATTAATTCTTGGCTTTGACTGCATTTTGAGGAGACTTGAGATCATGGAGAAAAAGATCGTTGATCCAGTTATTGCACTCATCAAAGATAAGAACTTTTTTGGTTTCAGCACCTACGGAGAACAGTATAATGCCATTCACGTAAATCAAACACTTACGGGTGTTGCAATAGGAGAAGAGGAATGAACGAAAACATGAATCTGCAAGAACAACTTCTGGAATTACAGAAAAATATGGAACAACTTGAAAAGAAACTGGCTAAGCAAAAGAAGATCAATAAAATCCTGGTGGAACGAGTAGAAAGAAGCGTTGATTCCGTCGGCAGTTCCTATTCCATGTTTGAACAAAACATTCTTTTGCAGCAGCATGTCGATAAATGCACCAAAGAAATTGAAGGACGCAAACAAGCAGAAGAAATGATTCTAAACAGTGAAAAGAGATATAAATATCTTTTTGAACAATCTCCTATTTCGATCTGGGAAGAGGATTTTTCAGGTGCATTTCAATATATCGAGTCACTAAGAGAACATGGGGTCAAAGACTTCGAAGCCTTTTTCAATGAAAATCCTCAGGAAATAAACACCTGCTCACAAAAAGTTAAGATCCTCGATGTAAATAATACTACCATTTCAATGTTCAAAGCCGGATCGAAAAAAGATTTTTTGAAGAACCTTGCGTCTATATTTACCGAAGATTCTCTCAGTACCTTTAAGGGACAAATGATTAAAATATCTAATAGAGAAACCTCTTATGAGGGTAAATGTATCAATAAAACTTTTGATGGCAGATTGCTGAATGTTTCTTTGAGATGGAATACTGTCCCTGGACACGAAAAAGATTACTCCAGGGTACTGGTATCACTTCTAAATGAAACCGAAAAGGAAAAAGCTATTGAAGCTTTGAGAGATAACAAAGAAAGGCTACAAATGCTAAATAAAATCATCCGCCACGATCTTTCCAATGATTTTACTGTCATCAGTAGTGCAGTTAAAATCTTCAAGAGAAACTCCGATGTAACATTACTGGATGAGATAGAAAAAAGAGTTGAAAAGAGTTTAAATGCAATTGCAGGTTATCGAAAATCCGAATCTTATCTAGATTCAAATACTGGTTTTGAAGAATTAGACCTATTAAATGTAATAAATAGCGTTGCAGTCGAGTACCCCAAAATCAAATTTAAAATTGAAGGTGCAGGCAGAGTATTTGGCGATGAAACTTTAATTTCAGTTTTTGAAAATCTAGTTTCGAATTCTATAAAACATGGTAAAGCTTCTCAAATTGACATCAAAATTTCAGATGATAATGATATGCGCAGGATAGAATTTGCAGATAATGGAACGGGAATTCCTGAAGAAATCAAAGAAAATGTATTTGATGAGGGTTTCCATCATGGAGAATCTGGGAATACAGGCATTGGATTGCATATTGTCAAAGACACTATCGAAAGATATGGTGGAGAAGTTTTTGTAGAGGACAATAAACCAAAAGGAACGATCTTTGTACTGATGTTAAAAAAAAATATGAAACAATTGGAGAGATGAAAGAGGGATAAAACCATTAAGCATAATTGCAGGAGGTGTTAACCTTTCAATTGATAAGTACCTTAATAAAATAAAAACTGACGTATTACTTTTTTATTCATAACACATGTATTAAAGATAATTGACACAATACAGATACTTTTTAAATTGAATGTTATAAAATTCGTTTGGAGATATTATGATAAGTATGACCGGATATGGCAGAGCTAAATACCTGGATGAGTTTGTGGATCTGGAAATTGAAGTACGCTCCGTGAACAGTAGATTTCTTGATCTTCGCATTAAACAACCATCTATCCTATCTTTTTTAGAATCAGAGATAACAAAGCAGATAAATAAAATTATAGTTCGTGGAAAAGTAGATATAAATATATACCTCAAAATACTCAAAGAACCAGACATGGAGCTTAATGAAGAAATAGTTAAAGGATATTGGAATTTATATAAAAAAGCTAAAGATATAGTTGGTACAGACGCACATTTGCCTTTTGCAAAACTGTTATCTGAAAAGGATATTATTAAATTTGATAAAGAGCTTATCAATGAAGATCAATTAACTAAGGTCATTATGGCAACACTTAACAAAGCGCTTGCAGAACATCAACAAATGGCAGCAAATGAAGGTACATCCATGAAAGATTATTGCCTGACCTCTTTGAATTTAATGACTTCTGCATTACTTAAGATTGAAGATCAATTTCCAAATTATAAAAATGAAAAATATTCACGGTTAAAAAATAACGTTGAAGAACTACTGGGAGAATTATTAAAAGAAGATGATCATAAAAGGCTGCTTTTAGAAACTGCCATATATGTTGAGAAAACTGATATCACCGAAGAGATTGTTAGATTAAGGGATCATATAGAAAAATTTATGTTATTATTAAAAGAAGAAAATGAGAT
Source organism: Candidatus Tenebribacter davisii (assembly GCA_030765535.1). Classification (GTDB taxonomy): domain Bacteria; phylum Cloacimonadota; class Cloacimonadia; order Cloacimonadales; family TCS61; genus Tenebribacter; species Tenebribacter davisii. The sequence goes on along the minus strand of JAVCCH010000062.1, from coordinate 7,580 downwards.
TGGCAAAAAATTGAATTTTATACTGCAGGAAATGCATCGAGAGATTAACACAATAGGTTCTAAATTCAATTCTACAGTTGTTTTTGAAGATGTTATCATTATAAAAGAAGAAATAGAGAAATGCCGGGAGATAATTCAAAATGTCAAATAATATACCTAGATTGAAATGGATTTCATATCCTTTTAGAGATTTCCCAATCAGCTCTTCCCTATTGGTTGTATTCCTAATTATTATCAGTTTATTACTCTGGAAAATAACTGTAGTCAATTGGGAAATGCCGTTATTCTTCTATCTTGGTATGGGAATATTCTTAATAAGTTTGATAACATATTTTATACCTACTACTTATGAATTTTACGAAGATAGAATATTAATTAGATACTGGCTGATAAAAGCGGAACGTCCATATTCTCAATTCGGATGCTATTATATTGATAAAAAGGGAATAATGTTAAGTACATTCAAAATGCCGCGTAAACTTGATCCTTTTCGTGGACTCTCTTTACGCTTTTCTAGAACCAAAGAAGAAAAAGATGAGTTATTAAAATTACTTGATGATAAGATCGGTAATAGGGTTTAGTAATATGTATGATAAAAAATTAGCATATACTATCAAGAAAGTACTTGAGGAAACTCCTCATATCCAATACAAAATAAAAGAGTTATCGCAAGCTTTAGGATTAAGAAAACATAAATATAAAGATCTTATTGATACGCTTTTCACATTAGCAAAGGAAAGAGAAATTAATCAGAAAAACCGTAAATATTATGCTGTTAAAACAAAACATTCGCAACATATTATCGGGATATTTGATGCAACAACGTTAGCACGAAATAGAACATTTGCTTTTGTAAAGGCAGATCCGGAAGATATTTTTGTTTCTTCCGAAGACATATTAACAGCTTATCACAATGATAAAATTGAAGTAGAAGTTAAATATCAGCGGAATGGCAAAAAATATGGTATTATCACAAAAGTTCTGGAGAGAGCCAATAAAAGGATCGTAGGTACTTTTCAGGAGTACAAAGGTAAGAATTATATCATTCCTGATAATTCCCGGATCCATACGAATTTTTCTGTTAATGATATTTCTACCGCTCACAGTGGAGAAAAAGTTGTATTGGATGTTACTAACTGGGGAAGCAAAGAATACTACAAATTACCTGCCGGCAATATCACAGAAGTACTTGGTAAAGCAGGAAATCCTGATGTAGAAGTGCTTAGTGTGATAAAGCAGTATGACTTGCCGCTGGAATTCCCTCAAGCTGTTATAGAAGAACTCTCTGATATATCAGAAGAAATATCAGATGATATAATTTCCAAACGAAAAGATCTAAGAGATTTGCTCACATTCACTATTGATCCTGCTTCTGCAAAAGATTTTGATGATGCAATTTCATTGGCAAAAGATGAAAATGGATATACTCTATATGTCCATATTGCAGATGTTGCACAATATATTAGTACAAAGAGTAAATTATTCGAAGAAGCAGCAAAACGAGGCAACAGTTATTATTTCCCTAAAAGAGTTATACCAATGCTCCCGGAAAAAATCTCTAATAAGATCTGCAGCTTACGTCCATTTGAAGATAAACTTACCTTAACAGTTCAAACCAGATATAATACTGATTTAAAACTTATTTCGCAAACTGCTTATGAAAGTATTATATGTTCAAATGCCAGATTTAATTATGAAGAGATAGATGAATTCTTTGAGGGGAAAAACAATTTAGAACTGGATATTTCTGAAACACTTAATAATATGCACAAATTATCAACTAAACTTACAGAGAACAGAGTGAAAAGCGGTTATCTCAAACTTAATATTTCTGAAACGGTTTTTATTTTTGATGATGAGGGTCATGTAACAGACCTTGAACGCAGTAAAGAGACAGATTCTCATAAACTGATAGAGAATTTTATGCTCGTAGCTAATGAATTTATTGCCAAAGAGTTATCAGCAGGAAACACTATTTACAGGATCCATGAAAAACCCGAAGAAGAAAGAATAATAAAGCTTAAGGAAGAAGTTTCAGGTTATAATATTAAAGTAGAAATGGATAATAATTTGAACTTTGTACTTCAAAACCTTTTAAATGTTCTGCCGGACGAGAACTATCATCGTGTTTTTGACCGTAAGATATTGCGCAGCATGAAGAAGGCAAAATATTCAGTTGAGAATCTCGGTCATTTCGGGCTTGCCATGCGTTATTATACACACTTCACATCACCAATAAGAAGAATTTCCGACCTGATAATACATCATCAATTGAAAAATAAATTAAATTCAAAACAAAACCCTTTTTCCTCTTCTCATCTTTTCAAAATGGCTAAAATTGCAACAGATAGAGAGTTGATCGCAGATGAATCTGAACGTGAAGTCGATCTTAAAAATAAAACTATCTTTATGAAAAATAAAGTTGGTGAAGAATATTCCGCTATCATAATCGGAGTAAACAAAAATTCTTTAATCATAGAGTTAGACAAATATCCGGTAACAGGTCTTATAACCATATCATCTCTAAGTGATGACCGCTATGAATTCTTTCCTCAATATAGTCGAATTATTGGAAAGCAGAAAGGTAAAATATATAAATTAACAGATAAACTGAGTGTTCAGTTGAGTAGTGTAGACGATGACGTTCATTTTAAGCTACTAAAATAAATATCATCATGCTCTCAAAATTATTATAAGGAAAATATCTATGTTCATTTATCGTTTATTAACATCAATTTTATTTCGTTTATGTTATCCGTTCATTAAATTACGAAAGAAAAATAAAAAAGAAAAACAAAGATTAGGCATTATAAAAAATGGTCATGAAACATGCGTCTGGTTACATGCATCTTCTGTAGGAGAAGTAAATGCGGTTAAACCTTTAGTTAATCAGTTATTGCAAAAATATCCGCATAAAGATTTCTTTATGACGACTATGACTTCTACAGGATTAGAATCAGCCAAAAAGATTAGTCCGAAATTAGTTGTGAGCTTATTCCCTATTGATGTTTCATATATTCAGAAAAGATTCTTTAATACTATTAATCCGGAAATTATTATTTTAGTTGAAACAGAATTATGGCCCAATATGCTGCATGTGGCAAAAAAACGAAATATACCGGTAATTATGGTAAATGCAAGAATCTCAGATAGGTCATTCCCACGCTATAGAAACTTACGCTTATTATGGAAACCTGTTTGGAAAGCAGTAAAAGCTGTAAATGCTCAATCGGAAAAAGATACACGCAGATTTATTGGATTTAAATTCAATAATGTGATAAATGCTCATAACCTTAAATTCTGCATTAATCTACCTGAATTTAAAAGATCAAAGCTAAGAAAGGAATTAGGCTATTCTAAGGATGACTTTATATTAATTTGGGGAAGTAGTCGTCCTGGAGAAGAAAAGCTCTTGAAAGAAGTGTTTGCTGTGTTGAAGGCGAAAATAAACAACCTTAAGATAATAATAGTACCACGTCATCTGCATAGAATACCGCAAGTTTGCGAAATATTTAAGGAATATGATTATAAGATATATACAAAATTAGGAAAACCCGGTGAAATCCTATTAGTAGATGAAATGGGAATATTAAACATGATGTATGCTCTTTCAGATATTGCCATAGTAGGTGGCAGCTTCTTAAACTATGGTGGGCACAATCCGCTTGAGCCAGCATTTTACAGCATTCCCATTATTATTGGTAAATATAATCAGTCCTGTCGTGATTCAGTTGATAGATTGCTGGATAATAATGGAATTATAGTATCAGATAAAAAGAAATTAACTGATGATATTATGAATTTATACAATAATAAAGAACTTAGAGAACAACTTGGTTACAGTGCAAAACAGACTTTAGGTATGAATTCAGATAGCCTGAAAATAAATTTAGAGATTTTAGGTAAATATATTAAATAGCTGTAATTAATTCAAATTCAATGGAAGATTATCATGAAAGAAGCTTTATTCTATACCAAACTTGAAGATCATAAAGTAAGATGTGATTTATGTCCGCACAATTGCATTATAGATTCTGGACAGATCGGGCTCTGTAAGGCTCGAAAGAATATTGCCGGTATACTTTACTCTATTAATTATGGAAAAACAATCTCCATCAGTATAGATCCTATGGAGAAAAAGCCCTTATATCATTTCCATCCAGGTAAGGACATTATTTCAATCGGCCCCAATTCCTGTAATTTTTCTTGTAAGTTCTGCCAGAATTATCATTCAAGCCAGCTTGAAGTTCCAACCATAAATATTACTCCTGAAGATATCTTGCAGCAATGCAGATCTAATAACTGCGATTTTGTTGCATTTACTTATACAGAACCAACTACATGGTTTGAGTTTATACTTGATTCATCAAAACTGTTTAAAGAGAATGGCATAAAAACAGTTATGGTTACTAACGGCTACATCAATCAAGAACCGTTAAAAAAGCTTCTTCCCTACATTGATGCGATGAATATTGATTTGAAATCATTCGATGATAAATTCTATAGATCAATCTGCAATGGAACGTTACAACCTGTGTTAGAGACAATTAAAACTGCTTCTAAACAGTGTCATATAGAGATAACCAACTTGCTGATAACAGATGAAAATGATACTGAAAATATAATTATAGATCTTGTAGATTTCGTTGCAGATGTAAACCCTGATATTCCCCTTCATTTTTCACGTTATTATCCAACTTATAAGATGAAAAATCCTGCAACTCCAATTTCCAAATTAGAAATGGCAAAGGAGATTGCGGAGAAAAAACTCAAGTATGTTTACCTTGGAAATATTATTACCGAAAGAAATACATATTGTCCTAATTGCCATCACTTGCTCATCAGTAGAGACTATCCAATAAAAAATGAAATTATAAATGCAAAATGTCCTTCCTGTGGTCACGAGATCTATGGTGAATTCTCATGATCAAAAAATTAGGTAAGATATTTACATTAGCTGATGTAACATTAATACTATTTTTATTATCAATTTCTGTATTCATTCTTGTTCTCATTAAAGATGACATTTCAGAAAAACAAGTAGAGATCAGTTATCATAACAAATTATTAGTTTCTACCCAACTCAATAAAGACAGAATTATTAATGTGGATGATGGGATAGTGGTAGAGATAAAGAATGGAAAAGTTCGGATGAAAGAATCAACCTGTAGGAATCAATACTGCATTAAGCAGGGTTGGAGTGACAAATTTCCCATTATTTGTGTTCCGAATGAAATTGCTGTCGTAATAAAAAGTAAACAGAAAGAAGAAATGCTGATAACTAAGTGAAATAACAAAATCATTGTTTGTGAATGACTCAAAGACGGAGCTTTGAGTTACTGTTTTCTCACCACATAAATCAAATTATTAGAATTTTCTGTAACTTTACCTTTATTAAAATCTCCATAAATATTTATGATTTCCAAATTGCATTTTTCAAATAACAATTTCATGTAATCCAAACTGCATTCTTTAAGTGAAATTTCAACATAGGTTCTTTGCTCTTCCCCATTCTCATCTATTTCAAGATATTCATCTCGCCAGTGTTTGATCTGGTTGATCATATCAATTCTGTGAGAAGTGTACATTGTAACGGTGGAATTATTGATCGGATAATTGGCAGTATATGCTTGTGTTCTTGGCAGAATATCTTCTCCCTCACAAATTCGAGGATTAATATCCATTGCTAGTATTCCCTCATTTTCCAAATGTTTATGAATATTGTTCAAGCAACTTATTTGTTCATCAAGTGTGAGAAGCTGTTGAAACGAGGAATAACTTATAAAAACAAACTTGAATTTTTTGTTTAAACTGAAAGTTGTCATATCTGAATTAATGATCTCCAAACCTGGCAAATGCTTTGCTCTGAGCTTATCAAGCATTCCTTTAGAGTTATCAATTGCAGTAATTTTGTGATTATTATTACACAATTCTTCAGTTATCCTGCCGGAACCGCAGCAAATTTCCAGGATGGGTCCTCCAAATTCAGTTGCGAGGGTTTTCCAAATGATAATATCTTCTCTCTGATTTGTACAGATCAGATCAAATTCCCAATCATAATACTTTGAAATGTCATTCCAATTCATTTAAAACCTCTTGAATTAAAATTACTTTAATTACTTTCATCAATCAAATCTGTGAGTAATAATATTTATTCACCTACTTCAATTCTTCTATTCTATCTTCGATCATTTTTTGGATCTCATGTAGACGTTCTTCTGTTTCTGCTTCATAACGTAAAACCAGCACCGGAGTAGTATTCGAAGCTCTGCAAAGTCCCCAACCATCTTTAAATGTTATACGCATCCCATCAATTTCATTCACCTCATAGCCTTCAGCGATGAAAGAATCACGGACTTTTGCAACAAGATTGAATTTCTCTTCATCAGTGCTCTTATAATGAATCTCAGGTGTGTTGTACATTTTAGGCTGGTCAGCTAGAAATTGACTTACTGGCATATTGGTTTTACTCATTATCTCCACAAATCTGGCACATACGTAAACAGCATCATCAAATCCCAGGTATCTGTCTTTCAGGAAAATATGACCGCTCATTTCTCCGCTAATTAATAAGCCATTTCTGTACATTTTACTCTTGATATTAGCATGTCCTGTTTTATACATTATAGGAACACCGCCGTGCTTTTTTATATCATCAAATAAATTCTTAGAGCACTTTACATCTCCAATTATCTTTTCACCAGGATGAGTTATCAAAAAATCTCTGGCAATGATATTCAGTATCTGATCACCGAACAGCATTTTACCGTTTTCATCGATCACACCAATTCTGTCTGCATCCCCATCCATACCAAGACCAACTTCCGCATCAGAGTTTTTAACAGCGTCAATGAGTTTAGTCATATACTTTTCTACAGTTGGGTCTGGATGATGATTTGGGAAGGTTCCATCAGGCTCACAATACATTTCAGTAACTTCACAGCCCAATCTTCTTAATACTTCAGGAAGATAAGGACCACCCATCCCGTTTCCACCATCAACAATAACTTTCACCGGACGCTCCAGTTTTATTCCTTCAAAAATGTAATCTTTATAGATCTCATCCAATTCATTATTTGCAGTAAGAGTACCTTCGCCACTGGCAAAATCCTGTGTTTGAATAAGTTTCAATATTTTCTGGATCTGTTCACCATAAACACTTTGCAATCCTTTATTCATCTTTATGCCATTATATTCAGCAGGATTATGACTTGCAGTTATCATCACACCACCATCCGTCTTCAGCTTCCAAATAGAGAAATAGAGCACAGGAGTTGCCACGATCCCTATATCAATTACGTTTATGCCGGTTTCCAGCATTCCTTTTATAAAAGCTTTTTTGAATGCTGGAGTACTGAGTCGGGCATCACCACCAATACTGACAGTTTTCAAATTCTGTCTGCGCATAAAGGTTCCATAGGCTTTTCCAATTTGATAAAGAATGTCTACATTGAGGTCTTTATCAACAACACCTCTGATATCATACGCTCGAAAGATCTGTGGATTTACCATTGTTACTCTCCTTGTTCAATATAATTATTTATTATCGGTATCATTTCTTTTAAAGCTCTGCTTCTATG
>JAVCCH010000198.1 GCA_030765535.1 Candidatus Tenebribacter davisii | reverse complement strand
CTGCTAACGCGTTTATCAATTGCTAATTTGCATAATAAAATAAAGAAATCTGGTAATGTGAGAAGATATTCAGCAAAGACACCAGCCTTCTCTCCACCTTTATCAGTTGCAAATTTTTGTAATTTCTTACGTAATTTTCCATAGAACTTCATCTTTTTGGGATCACCTGTGAAATCATCTTCCTGCTCTACAGTAATTTCGATCTCTTCTGCTTCAATCTCTTCATTTTTTTCTTCTACCATTGTTCCTCCTAATTTAGTCCATCAAGTAATGAAACCGTAATATCCAGTTTCGTTTTAATTTCATGAAATTTTTCTTTTTCTTTAGCTATGATCTGTTCAGGAGCATTTGAAATAAACTTAGAATTATTAAGCTTTCCATTAATTTTTTTTAACTCAATTTCAAGTTTATTAATTTGCTTCTTGAGCTTCTCTCTTTCAGCATCCAGATCGATCAATCCTTCCAATGGAAGATAAACTTCCATATTCTGCACAACTGCTGCAATGGAAGAAGCCGGTTTCTCCAGATTTATATCTGTTTTTATATTTCTTACTTTAGCTAACTTCTGAAAATAATTCTCATATAGCTTCAAAAGTTCAATCTGCTCATCAGAAGTAACTTTAATAGAAATATCAATTTCTGTTTTAGGTGCAAGATTAACCTGCTTTCGTAGTGTTCTTATGGAAGTTATTGTTTCCTGGATCAATGCCATATCAATATCAATTTTCTTATCAATAAATTGTTTATCAACTTTTGGAAATGCAGCTATAACAAGCGATTCTTCTTCCATTGGGAAATAATTCTTTATTCCCTGCCAGATCTCTTCAGTGATGAAAGGCATGATCGGATGCAACAAACGCATAGATGTTTGGAACACATCCAAGAGAACATATTTTGCTGTGAGTTGTCCTGGCAAATCATCTTCATTGTAGATCCTATCTTTACAAAGCTCCAGATACCAGCTGCAGAATTCCTTCCAGATAAAATCCATTAATATGTTGGCAGTATCATTAAACCTGAGTTCTTCATAATTCTTTTGGGAAAGTTGAATAACTTCGTTCAGTCTGCTGTAGATCCATTTATCGGCAAGCTCCAACTTCAATTCATCCTTTTTGGGAAGACCTTCGATCTTCTCAACGTTCATCATCATAAAGCGATAGGAATTCCAAATCTTATTGGCAAAATTTCTGCCTGTATCAAGGATCGAATTAGAGTAATAACTATCAGCACCTTTGGGAGTATTAAATATCATACTGAATCTTAATGCATCAGCTCCATATTCTTCGATGATATGAATAGGATCAGGAGAATTCCCTAAAGATTTACTCATCTTCATACCGGTTTCATCTAATACCATTCCGTGCAATAGTACTGTATCGAAAGGGATTTTATCCTGGAATTCTAATGTTGCCATGATCATTCTTGCTACCCAGAGATAGATGATCCCCGGTGCAGTAACCAGAAGATTAGTAGGAAGAAAATAATTAAGATCCTCAGTTTTTTCAGGCCAACCCATCGTACTAAAAGGCCATAACCAGCTAGAGAACCAGGTATCAAGTACATCTGCATCCTGTGTAAATTTTGAGCTTCCGCATTTTGGGCATTTTATTGGCATCTCTTTAGCAACAACAATTTCTCCACACTCATCACAATAGTAGGCAGGAATTCGATGTCCCCACCAGATCTGACGTGAAATACACCAGTCACGGATATTCTCCATCCAATGCAGATACACCTTTATCCATCTTTTAGGTTGAAACTTAACATCACCGTTTTTAACAACATCAATAGCTCTTTTAGCTAAAGGTTCCATCTTAACGAACCATTGATCCGAAAGATAGGATTCTATAACTGTGTCACATCGGTAACAATGACCAACAGCATGTTCATGCGGTTCGATCTCGCCTAATAAACCTTTATCATCAAGCATTTTAATTATTTTATCACGACATTCAAAACGTGTGAGACCGTAAAAATCTTTACCGGCTTTTTCGTTCATTATACCATGTTCATCCATTACAATTATCTTTTCCAGGTTGTGCCTCTGCCCTACTTCAAAGTCATTAGGATCATGTGCTGGAGTGATCTTAACACAACCGCTGCCGAAATCTTTTTCAACATATTCATCAGCTATTATCGGAATCTCACGTTCAATAAATGGTAGAATTACCATCTTGCCAACAAGATCTTTGTATCTTTCATCATCCGGATGAACAGCAACAGCTGTGTCACCCAACATAGTTTCAGGTCTGGTTGTAGCCACAGTGATAAAACCTGTTCCATCCTTAAGTGGATAGCGCATATTCCATAAATTACCTGATTCATCTTCATGATCAACTTCGTCATTAGCAAGAGCTGTAACACAGCGTGGACACCAGTTTATAATTCGTTTCCCTTTATAGATCAAACCTTTTTCATATAATTGGATAAATACTTCTTTCACTGCTTCAGATAAGCCTTCATCCATTGTAAATCTCTCACGAGTCCAATCACATGAACAGCCAAGCTGCTTAAGCTGTTCAATTATTCTTCCGCCTTTTTCTTCTCTCAACTTCCAGATCTTTTCTACCAGCTTTTTTCTACCTATTTCATGACGTGTTTTTCCTTCTTTGGCAAGTTGTTTTTCAACAACGTTCTGAGTGGCAATTCCGGCATGATCAACACCTGGTATCCAAAGAGTGGGAATACCTGTCATTCGTTTATAGCGGATCATTACATCTTGCAGTGTATTATTGAGTACATGTCCCATATGAAGGATCCCGGTAACATTTGGCGGTGGGATTATTATCGTGAATGGTTTTTTGTTTTTATCTATTTTAGGAGTGAAATAACCATTCTTGAGACTATTTTCATACCATTTCTTCTCAATCTTTTGTGGTTCATAACTTTTATTTATTTCCATAATATATTTTTTCCTTATTTCTTTTTAATCATTTCAAAACTTTCTGAATTCTTAGTTTTATTTTTTGTATAATGCTTTTACTATTTCTATAAATTTAACATGTGATGGAAATGCAATCTCTGGAAGGTCATCAAAGCTGACATAATGTGCTTCGACTGCATCATCTCCAGCCTGAAGCTCACCTCCTATTATCTTCATTAAAAATCCGAATGAGATAACTTTCTCATATATTGGTGAATACTCTGTATCATATCCTAATTGAACAATTACTTCACCATCAAGTCCTGTTTCTTCTTTCATTTCATCTACAGCACATTCTGCAGGGGTTTGATCAATTTCTACATAACCGCTGGGAAGTGCCCAGTCACCAGCATTAGGTTCGAATTTACGTTTAATAATAACGATTTCATTTTTGTCATTCATAATAACACAAGCTGATGCTGGAATAGGATTCTTGTAAAAAGTCCAACCGCATTCACTGCATTTAGGTCTTATCTTACCTTCATGGTCAGTATTAAGCTCTAACTTATTACCGCATTTAAGACAAAAGTTTACATTTTTATAAGAACTTTTTTCTATAGCCATTTTTAACTCTTTACCTTTAAAACTAATTTGCTTATTTTATTTTCTTCAATATAATATATACACTTTTCTAAAATATCAAAATCACTTATATGATCAATTCTTTTATCCGCATGATAAACTGATAATGTGCTACCTGTAATATTTTCAATTAACTCAATTTCATTTTCCGAATGAACCAAAATAATACTGCTGTCAAGCCGTTTAAAATTATTTAATGAAATCTGATATGTTGAAGACTCTTTAGCTGTTTGAACAGTCTTAAGTTTTTTTTGCCAGATCTCTTTTCCGGTATCTCTATTAAGGCATATCATTTTATTTTGATCAGTTAAAACAATGATCCTGTTTGCATCTATCAATTCAAGCCAGATCACTTTTTCTTTAAATTGTTTATTCCATCTTATTTTAGAAAGGTTCTTTTTTAAAACTATTAGTTTATGGGAACTAATAAGATAAATATTTTTATAATCAAAAAAAGGTTTATGGGTTATCTCAATATCTAATGTTTTTTCTATAGTTTTTTCCATAATTATCGTCTGCTTCTGGAACAGATCAATATCATAAGATAGATTCAACATCTCATTTAATACATCTTGAGATTGTTTTTCAATATCCAGCATCTTCTGCATCAGTTCATTTTTTACATATTCAATATTTTTATGTTTTTGGATATACTGCTGTTCAACCAGCCAGTTCTTCCCATAAAAAACATAAAGAATCGTAGCTAAAATAATTAGAGCCATAATAAAGGCGATAATCCTTTTCTTAAACTTATTGATCATTTAACTCCACCACTTAATAAAACTTCTAAAAAATACTCTTGTAAGGGTAGGAAAATGCATCAGCATATTTGTATAAGAAGCATTTGCAAGTGGACAATAGCATTCTTTATTCCTTATCGATGCTCTCTCTTTTTTCATTTTACGTGAGAACCATATCTTTTTAAAGCTATAATCATTTTGTCTTAGATCTCCCATAGATTCAGCTTTGATACAGCATGACCATACTTCACCATCGGGAGAGATCTGGGCAGAACTTATTCCGGCATAACATGGAATAACCTGTGTTCTTTCACTTAGTATTTTCTTAACTAAATTATAGTATTCTATCCTGAAAGATTGAGTTATCTTGTTCATGCCCTTAAATTTACCATTTTTTATTCGATGGATAAGATAATCAATAGAAGTACAATAAGAAATTATATCAGGAGTAATTATGCTATCCATTGTATCAAGTTCAACACGCTGCTCAGCGATCTCAGTAATATAGGAATCCGGTTGAAGCTGCATAAGTTCGTTTGCAATACTTGAAAAATCGTCTACATTGAATTTAGAGATCACAGTATGAATGCCAACAGTAAGATTACCAAGTTTCAATGCTTTAAGCTTATGAAATGTATCTATCACCTTCTTATAATTGCCTGGAACATTACGAATTTCATCATGTTTCTCTCCAATTCCATCAATTGAAAGATTTATTATTATCTGGCTTTTTTTACAGATGGTCGCAATTTGCTGTACATTCTTCACAATTGTATCGGTCAGTAATCCATTTGATGGGATATTAATAATTTTTGGTTTACAATATTTGTATAATTCCATGCAGATCTCTACAATATCTTTACGTAGAAAAGGTTCGCCTCCACTAAGCGTAAGCCAATAAGGCGATCTACCTAGTTTTTTAAAAATGAGTTTATATTCAGATATTGTAAGATCATCAGATTTCTTTTTCCAAATATTACAAGTACTGCATCTTGAATTACAATTATATAATAGACTCAGTGTATAATTCATCGGCATAATTCGAGGAAATCCGAATGTCCGGTAAAATTTATATACAAATATTCTTGGAATTAATTCTAACATTATTCTTTAATTTCCTTCTTTAATTTTTTGGTTGAATTTGCAATATCCCATTTAAAAGGATTCTTTTTAAGAATTTTATAATCATACCACCCTAATAAGCGGCTGTACATCTCAACTAAGGCAGTTCCAAACAGGAAGAATATTTTTTCTTTATCCTTTTTCAATTCTTTATAAGCAAGTTTAAAGAGAAGTCCTTTATTCTGAGAGGTTACTAAATAATCATTGTTTTCCATAAGCCACAAATGCCCTGTTTCTATACGCCTTCTCTGCTTAATAAAATCACTTATATTCTCAGGTCCCTTATTGTAAACAATAGCATCGGGAATATATTTCAAATCCAGGTCATTATCTTTCATAATAGCTTCTATACTTGCTTCATCAACTGCACTTTCAGGTGGTATCTGATCAAATATCTTTCTAAAGGCAACCATCTCTCCAAGTTTAGGTGAGATCAGTGCCATCTCATGATGCAAATCCCAAAGCAGTTTGACACTATAGCCGACAAATGTCCTGGGATTATTCTCAGGTGTTGGCCTTCCACCGGTCATCCCTATCTTTTCATCTAAAAATGGAACTATCATTTTTTCTACTGTATCTTCTGCCGGTATTGTATCACCGCTTTCAATTATTAAAAGTTCACTCTTAGCAGCTTTAATGAATTTATTAATAGCTGAAGATTTCCCACCTCTCTCAGCTTCTGTGATAAGTTTTATTGCTTCATGCTCTTTTTCATATTGTCGGACAATTTCATCAGTTCCATCTGTACATGCACTGGAGATAACAATGATCTCCTGAATTTTAGTCTTAATTGATTTCTGTAATAACAAAGCATCCAGTAATTTCCCGATATTCGCTGCTTCGTTATATACAATTACCCCAATACTGCACAAAAGTTGCTTTTCCATCTTTAACGTTCTTTTGCAATTGCGTTCAATACACCATTAATAAATTTTCCAGAACTTTCAGAACAATATTTTTTGGCTATCTCAATAGCCTCATTCATAACTATAGGAGGAGGTGTATCTGTGTAGATAAGCTCATAAACCGCAATACGAATAACACCAAGATCAAGTTTGGCAATACGTTCGAATGACCAATTAGTTGAATGAGCTTTAATCCTATCATCAATATTGTCAATGTGATTTAAAACATTAACTACAAGATCAGAAGCAAATTCATATATTTGGTTATCAGGTAAGATCTCTTTATCCGCAGCAACTCCCTCAAGAATTTTTAATAATCCATCTTCGGTTAATAATCTGATATCATTATCTAAGAATTCAGTTGAATATAAAGTTTGAATAGCTACTTCCCTTCCTTTTCTACGCATTCCCATAATTAACTCCAAACTTAATATTTTTTAATGAAAGTCACTAAAAATCTGACAATTTATAAAGCAAGAATTTTCTGAATTTCAGTTTTAATATAATTTTAATAAATAAATAATTAATAAAAAATAATGTACGAATTTTAATTTTGTTTGACATTTCTAGATAATTTTTATAATAAAACAAAGTATAAATTATAGGAGGATTAATGGGAAATGACATTAAGAAGAAAATATTTGTACTTGATACAAATGTCCTCATACACAATCCACAAGCAATGTTCACTTTTGAAGAAAACACAGTTGTGATCCCTATCACTGTAATTGAAGAAGTAGACAATTTTAAAAAAGGTGTTGATGAAAAGGGCAGAAATGCACGGCAAATTGGACGTTATCTTGATGCTCTGCGTGAAAAAGGCAGCTTAAGAGATGGTGTAAAGACTGAGAAGGGAGGAATTATTAAGGTTGTTCTGAGCAGGAAAGTTACTGATACTGCTACTGACATTCTCTTCACTGATACAAATGATAACCTTATAATCGGGACTGCATTATATATTCATAAAAAAGAACCTGATAAAGAAGTAACTCTGGTCTCTAAAGATGCTAACGTAAGAATTAAAGCTGATGCTGTAGGCATTAAAGCCTCTAACTTTGAGACAGATAAAATAAATTTTTCAGAACTTTATATGGGCTATCTTAAACTAATAGTCGATGATGCTACAATAAAGAAATTCCAGAAAGAAGAATTCTTAAATAATGATTTTGGTGAGATCTATCCTAATCAATTCGTGATGTTCTGTAAAAATGAAGATGATGAAGATGGGGTTGTTGCCAGATATTCAGTCTCAAATAATGCAATTTACCCTCTTAAATATTATACAGGACAGGAGATCTTTGGCATTAAAGCTAGAAATATTGAACAGACAATGTCGTTTGACCTGCTACTTGATCCTGAGGTTAAACTTGTAAGTCTAGTCGGGAAGGCAGGAACAGGGAAAACACTTATTGCTCTTGCTGCCGGACTTAATCAAGTGGTAGAAAAAAATAACTATAAACGGCTCATTGTCTCACGTCCGGTATCACCTCTGGGAAAGGATATAGGTTATTTACCAGGTTCAAAATCAGATAAATTTAATCCCTGGATGCAGCCTATATTTGATAATATGGAAATACTGCTTTCAAGTAGGAACGAGAAAGAGGATAATGATAACGGTAAAATATTCGGTAAGAAACAACCCGGCTTGAATGATTATCTAGATTTTGGATTTATAGAGCTGGAACCTCTTACTTACATTCGCGGACGTAGCTTACCCGATCAGTATTTAATTGTTGATGAAGCGCAAAATCTCACACCACACGAGATGAAAACCATAATAACAAGAGCTGGTGAAGGGACAAAGATCGTATTGACAGGTGATCCTTATCAGATAGATACTCCATACTTGGATTCTGAAAGTAACGGGTTAAGTATCTCAGTTGAAAAATTTAAGCAGGAAGAAATAGTGGGTCATATCACCTTAACTAAAGGAGAACGTTCTGCCTTAGCAGACTTGGCAGCAAAATTCTTTTAAATAATTGCAGGGAAATATATGAAAAATGACAGAAGTTGGACGGAAATTGATTTAACAAATTTTAAAAGTAATCTTTCCAAATTAAAAAAGAAATTTCATCCCGAAGCTGAATTTATGCAGATAGTAAAAGCTGATGCTTATGGACATGGTGCTTATCAAATAGCAAAAAAGGCAATTGAGTGCGGAGCTGTTTCACTGGGAATAGCTAATGTACAGGAAGGTATCCTGCTAAGATATCAGGGAATTAAGGTTCCCATTATTATCCTCTCGCCTTCATTTGATAATGAAATCGATCTAATTCTTGAGAATGATCTTATCCCTTCTGTTTCAACTGTAGAATTTGCCAGAAAAATCAATGAAAAGGGTGTGTGCAAAATCCACATAAACATTGATACAGGCATGGGTAGAAGCGGGATTCCTTATAATATTGCTTTAGAAAACATTAATGATATCAGGAAGCTCAAAAATATCGAGATCAATGGAATTTTCTCGCATTTTTCTTCTGCTGAAGAAGATCCCGAATTTACTAAACTTCAATCTGACAGATTTGAACAGATAATATCTAAACTTGATATTTTACCAAAATATATTCACATCTCCAATAGCAGCGGAGTTATTACATTTCCTAATAAATTTGCAAATTTAGTTCGTCTTGGTTTACTTTCATATGGAATTTATTCCAATGTTGAAATGAAAACTAAAATTAATTTGAAACCTGTAATGACCTTTAAATCACGCATAACTCAGATAAAAAGTGCAAACAAAGGTGATTCGATTGGATATAATAAAACATTTGTTGCAGCAAAAAGCATGGATTATGCTATTCTGCCTGTAGGCTATGCTGATGGATATGATTTTCTGCTTTCCAATAGAGGAAAGGTAATTTTAAATGAACAGGTTTGTAATATCGTGGGAAAAATAAGCATGGATATGACCGCAATTGATGTTTCCAAGATCTCTGCTCCCAAAGTTGGCGATGAAGTAATTCTGCTGGGTGGTTCCAATGAGAATATCTCAGCTGAGAATATCACATCTCTCTACAACGGATTGAGTTATGAACTGCTTTCCCAGATCGGTAGAAGAGCTAAAAGATATTACAAGGAAAATGGAAAGATAATTGATTCTTCCCCGCTTTTACGGAGAGATTTTATGCCAAAAGACTTGTCTGATAATAAGCTGGGAAACATAATTGAGACAGCTATTGAACAAAGAGTACATAGTAAGGAAATAGCTAGTCTCGTACATGAAGATATTCTCAAGCGATTATTTGCTGAAAAGGATAAAGATATTCATTACAGACAAAATTTCAAGCATTCGATCAAATTTGAGAATTCAGAAGAATTCCCTCACTATTATTTAACTTCTACTGATCTCTCATTTAATAAGAAATTACAAAATGATCATTTTAGTGTTGCCTGCGCAAATAATGAAACTGTACTTGAGAAATATTTTCTGCGTAATGATGTGGAATACCGCTGGCTACTGGATAACAGTATCGATCTGAACGAGATGTTTTTCAATATTACTTCTGTAAAAGTAAATAATATTGAACTGTACCATGAAATGAAGATCGCCGATGGCTGTATTGAGATTAAATGTTATCATCCGAAACTGAAAGACCTGGTGGGTCAAGTATTGGATTTTTCAATATCTACTAAAACTTATTACCCGAAAAGCTCACATCAGCTATCTGTTTACATTATTGAGATGACTCAGGGAGTAAATATCTCTTTTGAAAGTGATCTGAAAAATGTAGAAGCAGTACCAATATTCTCAGGTAAAAGTAAATTTCCAAAAATTATTAAATCTAATAATAAAATTTCAATTTCAACCAATAAAGACGAATGGGTCTTCCCTACCAGTGGTGTGGTGTTTGTTTATTAGATTCAACTTATGCAATTAATCAAGAAGAATATAAAGTATGAATTGAAAAGAGTACAGGAACTTATTAAATCCATTAAAGGTGAGATTTATCTCAATCAACAATTCAAAGAAGATTTAGAATGGTGGGTATTAGGACGTTTTTGTAGTTCTTTAGATAATGCAAATAGAAATACTCCAGTTTATGCTATTAAACGGAAAAATACTAATCCACCAGATTTTGAATTATTCAATCAGAACAAAGATGGAATTGGTCTAATTGAAGTTACTGAGGTTTTGAAACCTGAAAGAAAACGTTCTGATGAATACAAAAATAATACAAATAATAAAAAATATAAAGCAGATAAAAAAAATTTGAATTCACTATTACTTCGCATAAATGATAAATTATTAAGTAAGTTTTATAACACAGATTTACTTATTTATCTTAATATTTCGATTTTTGATATTTCAAATTTAGGTTCTTGGCATTGGATATTATATAATAGTATAAAAAATTGGGTAGAAGAAAATAAATTAGATTTTGATATTTGTAATTATAATAACATATTCATATTAGATTCAAATGGTTCTAGATTGTTTAAAATATATCCAATTTATGAATTGATTTATACACATGATGATAAGGAACGAATTTATAGATTAACATAAAGTCAAACATCTTTCTCAACAACTCATCCCAGCAGCATAACCTGTGCTCCAAGCTATCTGTAAATTAAATCCACCTGTATAAGCATCACAATCAATAACTTCACCGGCAAAGAATAATTCTGGTACAAGTTTAGATTCCATTGTTTTAGGATTTATCTGGCTTACATCTACTCCACCTGAAGTTATTATCGCATCAGAGAGCGGTCGGAATTTTATTAATTGGATTGTAAGTTCTTTTAGTGCTTGAATAATATTCTTTCTCTCTTTACCTGTAATTTGGTGAACAGGTTTCTCTTCCGGAATTCCTGAAAGTTTCTGAATGATCGGGATCATCTTTTTTGGTAACAGATTTTTAAGAATGTTTTTAAATTGTTTATTAGAGAATTCTTTAAAATCACGTTGAAGTCGTTCATCAAGCTTCTCAACCGATAGTGCTGGTTTAAGATCAATGATGAGTTTATGCCCATCCAAATTACGAATGTGTGAAGTTGCTGAAAGTATCATAGGTCCGGAAACTCCAAAATGAGTGAAAAGCATTTCACCAAAATCTTCATGGACAGTTTCACTTTTTTTATCTAAAATTTTTATTGTTGTGTTTTTGAGTGATAATCCCTGCAGATCTATCAAATTGCAACCTTTTGAACTTTCTACTCCGTCAAGCGCAAGGATCCGTTTGGCAGATATGGGTACTAATGATGGTTTGAATTGAGTTATTTTATGTCCAAAATTTCTAGCAAAATCATACCCATCTCCAGTTGAACCTGTGGATGGGTAAGATTTACCGCCAGTTGTTATAATGAGCTTTTCTCCCTTTACCACCACTTTATCATCTAATTTTACTGCAAATATTGTCCCGAACTGCATAGCATTAACCGCTGAATTATGCAGAACATTAACTTTATGTTTATAAATGAATTTCATAAGAACTTCAACAACATCCATAGCTTTATCACTAGTTGGAAAAACTCGATTGCCCCGTTCTATTTTAGTTTCTAAACCATTTTCATTAAAGAATGAAACTGTATCATAACTATTAAATCCATAAAATGTGTTCGTGAGAAATTTACTATTTACCGGAACATTCTCCAGCAGTTCACGTACATCACAATAATTTGTTATATTGCATCTGCCTTTTCCAGTTATCAATAGCTTCTTTCCCAGGACAGGATTCTTCTCGATTAGAACTACTCTCTTGCCATTCTTAGCTGCTGTACCGGCAGCCATCATTCCGGCAGCTCCACCACCAACAACAATTACATCATAATTTTCCATAATCCTCTATTTCTTGATGAACAGCACATAAAATAGCCTAATTGCAGTAATAATTAATCCCACAATATAAACCCAATAATTTAGTGTGATAATCTCAGGGATCAATTTAATAAGAATGATAAGTAAGAACATTGCGGCAATTTGAGCAAGCTTGATATCCCAGATTGTGAAATACTCTTTTAATCTCTTATTGAAATATTCTTTGAAAAACATTTTCACCTCCTTCTAGACTCTGATAAATAATTCTACCTCACTTTTATTTGCAAGTGAAAAATCATTTAATGATATTAACTTGTAAAATATATTTGACCAAAAGACTTTTGTTTCAAAAGTTGCGTTAGAAATTAAATAGGAGAAAGAACTTGTGAGATATTTTATTTGTAAGCACTGTAAATTTGCTTTAGCTACTCAATTAAGTCTTTTTCTTTTACTCCCCTGTTAGGGGAATAATACAATATTCATCTCAAATAAAAATTAAAATTAATCAGGAGAAATATAAATGGAATATCCT
>JAVCCH010000031.1 GCA_030765535.1 Candidatus Tenebribacter davisii | reverse complement strand
ATTTTTCTTTTAACGAAGAGTCGGTTGTTTATATTTTATCCAAATACTCCAATTATCACATCTCCGGTATTGCTATCAACCGATATTTCCCAGTCTGGGTATACGGGACCCCAGAAAAAATACCAGACTCCATCGTTAAACACTGGTTCACCCAGAGAGGCATCATATTCTTCCCAGCATTGAGGCATTATGAACATTGCTTCCGAAAGACTTATCGGTAGAGTTACTGAATGTGAAAGTTCCACATATTCAACTCCACCACCGGATACATGAACTTCATATATCTTCCCCAGGTTTGTGGAATCACAACCAGTCATGAAAAGGACTATCACTATGAGACCGACTAACATAAAATATTTCATTTGCTACCCTCCTTTGTCTTAAACAATTTTTTCAATAACTTATTTTTTATTACTCATTTTAATTCCTATCCAAGTATAGCTTTTATCAATAACGGAAATGAACCTGCAACATTACCTAAAATATGGACCATGATTGCCGGATATACACTTTCAGATTTCTCTCGATAATAGGCAGCGAGAACTCCGAGAGTGGTTGCGCCGCAAACAATGAACAATACAAAAAAGATTGAACTACTGAATTTAAATACAGAGAAATGCATTGCTCCGAATATTATTCCTGAAAGCCAAACAGAAAGAGTTAACCTGCAAAATTTGTATTTCTTAAAAACATTAAGTAGTGATTGTATCAAACCTCTATTTAAAATTTCTTCACAAATACTCGACCATAACCATACAGTAATAATTGTTTTTAAGAAAGAACCGCTATCCGGAAATCCCATTTCACTTGTATCACCAAAGAAATTTCGCAATAATACCATAATGAGTAATCCATAAACAATTGAACTGCCTATTGTTAAAGCAACAGTCTGCCAGATAAGTTTGAAATAATTTATTTTCTTTGGTAATTTCAAGCCGAAGTCACTAAATTTCATTTTAGGTATCAGCAGCATTGCTACAATTGAAAACACCACAAATAAGAATTTTAAACTAATATTTTTCAGATAAAAATCAGTTTGGAAAATTTCCGGTAATAATTTCACTAATTGTGAAGAGATCTTTCCCGAGCTGGCATATATAACATATCCCAGTATCAATACTAATATTAGTACGATCATTGGCTTTTTCAATAACTTATTCATACACTCTCCTCTGAGTTATAGTACTCCCCTTTGGTTTTGTAGATATTTACTGTTTTTTCTATATTATCATAATGCCGGGCGTGCCACTCTCTTCTTGTTTTTCTTCTTGCTTGGCTGTGGAGCTGTTTGTTAAGTGCTTCTTGAATTGAATATATTTGAAATTACTTTCCTCAAAATAATAATAAAAACAGTACCATTCGGTTCATTATCTTCAACAAAAATTTTACCACCATAAGAAATTATTGTTTGTTTTACAATATGTAAACCAATGCCTGTATGACCATTTTTACCATGGATAAAACCTTTATCAAAGATTTTATCTTTTATATTTTCATTTATTCCTTTACCATTATCAATTACTTTAATTTCGCATATTTTTTTATTAGAACTAATAATAATATCTATTTTAGTAGCATTACCATGTTTTAAAGAGTTACTCAACAGGTTTTCGAAAACTGAATTAATTGCCGTATCTGCATACACTGTTTCGTTACCTGAAATATTAATATCAATTTCACCATAATTCTCAATGATATTGTATAATATTGGTGCCAATTCAATTCTTTTTAGTTCGTTAAGAGAATCTATAAAATTTTCTTGATCACGATGTAATTTAATTAGGTTAAGACTTTTACTTATGCGTTTAATTATTTCATCAAGCATTTTGAGATCTGAGTTTTTCTTAAATATTTGGACAGCACTATTGATCACAATCAAATCATTGGTGATATCATGACGTAAAATTGAGTTAGCTATGCCCAAACGTTCTCTTGCATGTTCTATTTCTTCTTCTGCTTTTTTGCTTTCAGTAATATCTAACAATGTAACAAACAGACTTTGTAATTTCCTATTAATATTGAAACTCAATTCAAAATTTGCATGCACCCATATGATTTCTTTATTAGGTCTAATAATTCTGCAATCGATAGGGTTTGGTGTTTTTCCTTTTCGCACTAATTCAATAGTATTTTTAATCAATACTAAATCATCAGGATGAGTTAGTTTAAAAATAGGTTCTGGATCTATAATATTATTTTTAATTTCTAAATTATATAAAGCTTTTACTCTATCTGTTACAAATACTTCACCATTTATTAAATCATATTCAAAAAATTCTATGTTTGCTATCCCTTTTGCTTTTTTTAATCTGTGTTCGCTTGTTCTTAATTTTTCTTGTGCTTGTTTTTGCTCTGTAATATCGCGTGAAACAAATAACATTTTGCCACCAATAATATTCCCTGAACTTTGCATATATCGCCAATTTCCTGATTTGTGAAGTGCTCTGTATTCTATAATTTCATCAATTAGTTTTGGTTGGGATAAAAAAAGGTTTGAAATATTTTTTTTAATTATTTTTTTTAAAAATGGGAACATCTTTTTTTTGTCGTCTGGATGCATAAAATCGAATGCAGACTTGCCAACAAGTTCATCCACATCAAAGCCACTAATTTGTTTTATTGAGGGACTAACGTAGGTATAATGTGCTTTCAAATTTAAATTTGAAATAGTAATAAGATCATTGGTGTTTTCTGCAATCATCCGGAATTGCTCTTCTGATTTTTTAAGTTTTTCTTTTGCCAGCTTACTTTCAGTTATATCCTCTACTGCACCTTCATAGTAATCTACATCACCGTTTTCTTTACGGATAACCTTTGCGTTTTCTCTAATAAAAATCTCAGAATTATCTTTAGTCAGCCATATTGTTTCTTTACCAATTAGTTCATCATTCTCATTGAATTCATGTTTAAACTTTTTACGTTCTGATTTATTTATTTTTTTTACTTTTACAATATTTGTATTTTGTAGATCTGTCAACGAATCATACTTTAGCATTGAAACTAAAGCAGGATTTGCCATTAGTACATCACCTGATTCGTTTGTGCGATATAAACCTACAGGCATATTAGCTATGAAATTTTTTAATTGTTTTTCTGAATTTCTTAATTTTTCTTCAGTTATTTTTTGTTTAGTAATATCGTGATCTATTCCTCTATAACCTACTATGTTATCATCATCATCATAAATAGGATAAGAGGTACTTTCAGAATAAACTTTTGATCCATTTTTATGTTCAAATATACTTGGTAGGTTTTTCCATCTTTTATTGCTCTTGAGAGCTATTCTTAATTGTTCCAATGAATTACTGCTTTTACTGTATTCTTTAAACCATAAATTTAGTATGTTGCGATTTATAATTTCATCAATTTTATAGCCTAGGATAGATTCAACGGTTGAATTTGAATACGTATAATTTCCGTGAATGTCCATTTCCCAAATCCAAGCATTTAATTCTTTTGAAAATGAATCTAAGGATTCTATTTTTTTTAACAATGATTTTTCAGTTTGCTTGTATTTACTTATTTGAAGTTTTAGTCTTTGAATTTCTTGCTTATTTTCTACTGTATTTATCATTAGTAGAACTCCTCAATTTTTGAGTACTTAATGTTTGTATCTCCGTCAATTTTGTTACGTATACCACCAAATTAGGAGTTGTATACGACAAATTATCGTGTACATTTTTTATAAAACATTTCCTCACATATTGTTTTTATGATTATTTTAAAAACAAATCCGAAATTGAAAAATAATTGGATAACTGTCAATAATAAAAGTATTTAACGGTAGCAATTAAATTGGGGGCGAAGTAGTGTGAGATTACAGAAGTACTAAGTACGAAGTGCAGAAGTGCGGAAGTACGAGAGAAATAAGTTATTTATCAGGTGCTACAAGTTCAACCTTAATTCTCTCAGGATCTTCAAAATAGACAGCATAATGATCTTTTCCTCCTGCAAAGGGATGTTTATCTTTGTATAAGATCGTAATCTCTTTTTGCCTTAAGCTTTCAGTGATATCATCAACCTGCTTACGTGATGTAGCATGAAAAGCTAGATGATTTAAACCTGCTTTGCATCTGTGATAAGGTTGATCCAAGTGTTTGTTCTCAACCTGAACGAACACCAGGTAGGTTTCACCTAACTTGTAGCTTTTACCCATATCCCATTCCTGGTAGAGTGTGTAACCTAACAAATCTAAAAACCAGCTCCAAAATTCCGCTGACCGCTTAAGATCTGTAACGTAGATCTCAACATGATGCAACATTCCTGTTCTTTTCATAAATAATTTCTCCAATCTCTGCTATTTATTTCTCATTTTTCAAAAATGGTAATGAATTGGGAAGATAATATTGAAGGAAATAAAAAAGCCTCGTTAATTTTTTTTAACAGAGGCTTTTTATTATAAAATCTGCCTTTTAATCAAATGCTTTATCTGTAGTCCATACTTCCCAAACTTTTCCTACCAGATCCGGACCTGGTTTCAATGTCATCTTCCCGGGTTTCCAGCCGGAAGGAGTTGCTTCTCCACCTTTGCTGTTTCTTACTAATTGGAAAGCCTGAATTTGACGGAAAGTTTCATTCACATTTCTGCCTACCGGAGGAGTAAGAACTTCAAATCCCTGCACATTTCCATCCGGATCAATAATGAAACGACCACGAGTTTCTGCTCCGCTAGCTTCATCATAGATTCCATAAAGTTGTCCAACTTTTCCACCAGCGTCAGACATCATAGCATAAGGAACCCCACCTTTCACCATTTTAGATAATTCATTTTCATTCCACATTTTGTGTACAAATACACTGTCTACACTCATAGAAAGAACCTCAACTCCCAGTTTTTGGAATTCAGGATATTTAT
>JAVCCH010000035.1 GCA_030765535.1 Candidatus Tenebribacter davisii | reverse complement strand
GAATATACGATCAGATGATCTAATCCAGATCCGACCAAAACATACATAGCAACAATTGCACAAGAGATAAGAATACCCCATAATAAATGATAAAAACCTGTCTGATTGTGTTTCATCTTCCTTCTCTCGATCATGTCCTTAATGACTTCTAATGCTTGTTCATTTGTAATTTGATCCATTTAACATCTCCTTTTTATTTTCAAAGTACTTTGCAATACAAAGTTATTTTTGAAATAGAGATGTTTTTGTCAAATTGTTTTTTTAGTTAATTAGTTATTTCACCATTTTGGTAAGTATTTTTAATTTTACACTATCTCAATCTTGATCCGCTTATTTATCCTTCCTTTGCTTTTGTAACCTACAATTTTAATTGTGCCGATCTCAGATGTATTTTCTACATGAGTCCCACCATCAGCCTGTAAATCCAAATCCTTAATTTTAACCACTCTGATCTCTGTGAGACCTGGCGGCAACAGGTTGATCTTGGTTCGTATCAGGTCAGGAATTTTCTCTGCTTGAGCTCTTGGCAATGTTTCTGAAGTTATCTCCAATCCTTTCTTGATCTCAAAGTTTACCTTATCCTCGATCTCAATTGTCATATCGGCACTTAATTTTTCAAATTCAAAATCCAGTCTACCGGCTAACGGTGCAAAATTACCTCCCGTAACCTGAGCCTGGTAATCACGCCATACCACTGCACTGATAGCATGCATTGCTGTATGTGTTCGCATCAATTTATAGCGCCTTTCCCACTCTATTTCCCCAAATATTTCAGTACCGGCTGCAGGTAGATCACCTTCTAGAAAGTGCCGGATCTTACCTTCGATCTTTTTCACTTTGATCACATTTGATCTCTTCCCAGCAAACTTGATCTCACCCAAATCGCAGGGTTGCCCGCCGCCGGTTGGATAAAAGGCTGTACGATCCAGTTCAATTGCATTTTCTTCAACTGCAACATCGATAACTTTTGCAGTAAATTCTTTTAGATAACTATCAGCTAAATATAATAATTCAGTCATAATTACTCCTATTAATTCCAATATCTTGTTCAAAAGAATAGTTACGTATCGAATTGTCAACTGAGAACTAACAACTCACTTTTTTAATTTCTTAACAAAAGAAACTATCGCAGGAAGAGAGCTGTCTCTCTGAGATAAAACTTTTATGTTTTCTCACAAAGAGTCTCAGATCTTTTCTCATTTACTGCTGAACAAACACTTATTTTTCCCAATTTATTTAATAGTAATAGCTAATTAATTGTTTGACATATAATTAATTAATATCAATATTACTGCTGTAAACTTTAATTTTATGATTTTTGCACCTAATTGAATAGTCACCTTAATACATGGATGGTTTAACTTGTCACCTTAGAAACTTGTCTTATACACCGAAGGTGTTATGAGACAAGTTGAAACACTTTCAAATGTGTTATGCGACAAGTTGATATAGGAGTAATCAAATGCATTGCTCAAAAGATGTATATCAAAAAGGAAGTTGCTTCCATTTCTACAATCGAGTAGTTGATGGAGAATTCCTGTTTATAGATCATCATGATTATCTAACTTTCTTATCCAAATTTAGAAATAGTATGGAAAGATATCCACTTTCTGTATTTGCATATTGTTTAATGCCAAATCATTTTCATTTTTTTCTAAGACAAAATTCCGATATAGAAATTTATCAGATTTTCAATTCAGTATTATCATCCTATGTGCAAAAATATAATCTAAAATATCAAAGAAGAGGAGCTCTGATGGGCGGACCTTTACAATCAATTGAAATTGCAGATGATCAATATGTTCTGAATTTATGCCGCTATATTCATTTAAATCCGGTAAAAGCTAAAATGGTTTTGGCAGCTAAAGAGTGGGAATATTCAAATTATTCTGAATGGATTGGTATTAGAAACGGAAAATTATTCGATCCGTCGGTTTTTGAATTATACAATATAACTATGCAGGAATATAAACATAGAATTGAAAATTATCAGGATGAGGTTGAAAATGATAAATTCAAGAGATTATTATTCGATAATGAAAGGGAAATTGACCCTAGAACATGAATGGTTTTGTCACCTTAGCAAATGACTGGTTTAACATTTTCACCTTAGCACATAACTTTCAGCATGTGCCAAGGTTCAATTAAGAAACTTGTCTTATACACCGCAGGTGTTATGAGACAAGTTTAAAGACATATCACAGATTGCGATATGAAGGAGTTAAAATGAAAAAAGATGCACATTACTACGCAGTATTAGCTTTTGCCAGAGCTTGCAGTTTTAAAAAAGAAGCAGCTCATACCATAGCTTATGCATCGCAATTCGTTGATGATGCAAAGATCAATCATATTAGTTTAAAAGAAAAACCAAATAACATTGAATTTGAAACAATAGATGATAAACCTGCATTTTTTAATATGGCAACCTGTCATTCCTATTTCAAAATTAAAACATTAAATTTTTCTGCAATGACAAATAATACCTCTGCTTTCCATTTTGTACCGGGATGCGAAGGAGCCAGCTTTGTAAAAAAAATGCGATGCAAAGAGAACAAACAGGTTATCAATAATATCCTTACAGACGCAAAAGAAGATGATGATATTGTAAAGTTCGGAATGGTGCTGCATCCTTTTGCTGACACTTTTGCACATCAGGGATTCTCGGGATTAGTGAGTAAAGTTAATGATATCCAAAAATGTAAACCCAAGAAGATCAGTGGTGCCATACCTAAAGCGATAACAAAAGTAATGCTCCTGTTTGCTAAAAAGAATTTTGATAAATATCTTGATCTTGCTCTACCGGCTTATGGGCATGGTCAAGCTATGGAAAATCCTGATCTGCCTTATTTGAAATGGTCGTATGAATATGATTATACTGATGAATTTTCCGAAAAACTTGAACGATCTGATAACGATAACAAAAAACGTTTCCGAAGAGCATTCGAAAACATTAAAAAACATCTGGAAGAATATTTGGATAAACATCAGGAATATAAAGACAACAACGTAAATTTTACTGATTTTGAGATGCTCTATGAAGTTCTTATTAAACGCGGAAATGATAAGAATAGAATTAAAAATTGGCAAAAACTCTTTTTAAAAACAAACCTGTTTGTTAAATCCGACATAGCTTATAAATACAATGAAAACTTATGGTTGAAATTGGCATTCTTAAATTTTGATAAAAGGAAATTCAATAACAGAAAAGTATCCAATGCGATATTAGCAACTGGATTTAATGAATCTAAATGGTTTAAATTTTACAAAGCAGTTAAATGGTATAAAACATTGTTCTTTAAATATTGCAAAGAAGCAGGATTGAATATACCAAATGAGTTTGTTTAGCTTTATTGAAACATGAGGAGGGATCATGAAACGTAACTACAATTTATTTGAAAACCTTGGGAAACAAAAGACTATTTCTACTTCTTGGCTATGGGTAATTCTAATGTATAGTATTATTTTCATTCTTGTATCATGTGCAGCATCCAGACCACCGAGTTTTACTATGAACTATAATATTCCTCCTGTGATATTACAAGAAAAGATCAAAACAATATTAGATGATCCTTCTCTAAATCTTAATGTTATTTCAGCCTATGAAGGAAGAATTGAAACAGAATTTGAAGATTATCCAGGTGAAGTTCATGGATATCTGTGGTTCAAGAAAATATGGCAAGAACGAATTAAATACATCATTATTATAAAACAAAGTTGGGGTAATTCACAGAACAGTGAAGTTACTATTTATACTGAAATAGAACACAGGTTAAACGATCGATTTGAATGGGAACGAAAAAAAACTAATAATAAAAATAATAAGATTTCAGAAATATTTCAAAACATAGATAGAATAGATAAATAAAGGAGGTAAATCACATGGAAATAAGTAAAGTTCAATCAATTATAAGTATCTTGGTGGTTGCTGCGTTTATCATAACTACAGGCATTATTGCCCTAACTCCTGTTCTGGGAGCTGCTCCTGCTGGAGAGTATACTGAACATCTTAAAACTTTTGCTTCTATATACTCTGGTATCATCGGTTTAATTATTGGTTTCTATTTTGGCAGAAGTAAAAGCAAAAATTAGATCTGGGAGATCAATATGAATAAAAAAGCACTGAAAGATAAAATTACCAAACATCTCATTCCCAAAACAATTATGTTTGAAAAGGGAAAAGGATTTATAAGCCAAGCTATTCTTGAATCTCAAAATATTGTCTGGAAAGAAACAGGGAAACATTCTCAATGGTCACACATTGGATTTTTTGGAACTGATGGAAAATTCTATGAAAGCACTGTTAAATTCGGTTGGAAGAAAATACTTTACGGTATAAGGGTATCTAAACCAGAAAAGATCTTAAAAGAGATAGTTAAACATGATGAAGAAATTGGATTTCAAGACAAATTTGAAAATATTTCCGATGAAGGCTGGGAAGCTATCACACAAAAAGGGAAAGAACTTAAGAAAAAGAAAGTTAAATATGGCGGATTAGAACTGGTGGGTACACTCATAACGATATTAAGATGGAAATTATCCAGGAATCCTGATAAAAGAAGAAGGATACTGCGCGAGCACAATCCATTTGATGAATCAAGATCTATGTATTGCATCGCTTTTGTGGCGGATTGCATTGAAAAAGCAAATGTAAATTATGTGGATGTAGAACATTCGGTCTCAACTGTTGACCACGGCTGGTTTACTAAACTGAAACATGAGAATAAGAAAATTGCCATAAAATTTTAAGTTACCCGGACATTTCTGAAACTTGTCTTATACACCGCAGGTGTTATGAGACAAGTTGAGATTTTATTTGATAGTGTTAACTAATTAAATGTTTGACATCTAATTAATTAGCAACAATTCTTGTTATTGAATTTCTAATTTAAATAAAAATACATACATACATAAAACGGGAGGAATAATGAGAAAGATATTTACCCTGCTCTTGATAATTTTGCTTTTCACCTGCACATCACTACTGGGAGAACCCAAAAATAAATTATCTAAAAAAGCAAGCAAAGCTACAGGTACATTAACCGGTAAAGTAACTGATGATAAAGGCAATCCAATTCCCTCTGCAAACATAAAGGTGATGGATGGTGAAACTCTTATTACCGGTAAGAAGACCAATAATAATGGTTTGTATATGATTATTAATATTACACCCGGAGTGTACAATGTAATTTGTAAGCGTGGTGGCTTTAGAACCCAAAAAATAACTAGTGTGGAGATCAAACCCGAGCAAACAACAATTCTAGATATTACTATATCGCAACAAGTAATTGAAATCGAAGGTATGGATATAAAAGAAGGCAAAACTGAAATGATTCAACCAACTAAAACAGGTTCAGGAAAAACAATTTCAACTAAGGATACTGAAGATATTTCGATAGAGAATATTGAAGATGTTGGAGGAATAAAGGCTGGTGTTACTTTAAAAGAGAAAATAGTAAAACCCACGAAAGAAATCGTAATAGAAGAAAATCTTGATGGTGATGATGATGAGGATATGCCAATCGAAAAGATTGATAAATTTGAGATAATTGAAACAATCTCACCAACTACTCTTGATCCCTACGAAGAGATGTCTACCCCCGCAATAAAAAAAAGAAAATCCCCTTCTGAGAAAACCCGTTCCAAGGTTAGCGCTTCCTCCACTTCCGGATTAAGAGCCGGATTTGTGGATGATAATAAACAATTTAATTTTTTTTTGAACTTCCTGGAAGAATACAAAAGACGGGTGACATCATTTCCGATAAATATAACTGAAAGAATTATTCTGAATGTAAAAGACGGACTGGGAAATTCTCTTCCTGATGCAAACCTGAAGATCTTTGCCGGAAAGGAAGAATTGGAAAACGGATTATCTTATTCTGATGGAAGCTACCTCTTCTTCCCCACAGAATATAAAAAAAACATTAGTGAATACAGGCTGGAAGTTGAATATGCCGGTATTACCGATGAAATGATAATCGACCGCCAGGGAAAACGTGAGATAGATGTTTCTATGGCAAATATCCAAAAAGCTGCAACGGAAAATATTCCACTGGATGTCCTGTTCATTCTGGACACGACGGGGAGCATGGGAGAAGAGATCAGAAGGCTTCGCAACAGTATTGAGATCATCAACCTTAATATCTCTGAGATTTCTCCCAAACCTGATATTCGCTACGGAATGGTTTTATACAGAGATGTTAATGATATATATAATACCAAAATTATCCCACTGAATGATAGTCTACCCACCTTTCAAGAGCAATTATTTGAAGTATTTTCCGGTGGCGGTGGTGACACTCCTGAAAACCTGCAGGCAGCCCTTGATGATGCTCTCAATAAGATCAGCTGGAGTGCAGATGGAGTAAGATTAGCTTTCATTATCACTGATGCACCTCCTCACCTGGATTATGAACAGGATTACACTTATGTAAATGCTGTTCATGATGCCAAAAGAAAAGGTATTAAACTCTTCAGTATTGGAACCGGCGGTTTGCCGATTGGTGGAGAGTATGTACTGCGTCAGATCTCGCAATACACTTACTCCAACTATGTGTTCCTAACTTATGGAGAAAAAGGTGAAAGCGAAGGTGGTGCTCCCGGCAGTGTGAGCCATCACACCGGTGAAAATTTCCAGACGGATAAACTGGAAGCAATTATTATCCGTAAAGTGAAAGAAGAACTGCATAATTACCTGGGAAAACCTCTTTCCGGCGGAGATGAATATTTGCAGGCTACCAAGATAGAAACGGAAGAAAACAAGGTGACACTGGATAAATTATTCACAAGGGCGCTTATCCAGCTGCATGACTATTCTTCCATTATGATCCCAAACAATACACCTGCTGCCGTACTGCCTATCATGTGTTCAAAAGAAGAATTGAAAGTTAATGCTGAATATTTTACTGCCAACCTGCTGTATGCCTTTTCACTAAATAAAACTTTTACAGCTATCGAACGAAAAAATCTGCAAAAAATAATTGAAGAACAGAAACTGCAGCTCACGGGACTTACCGACCTGGACAAAGCAGTTGAAGTTGGGAAAATTATGGGTGCTGAGATGCTGATAGCCGGTGAGTTATTTGAGAAAGAAGATTGTTTTGAACTCTATGTGAAACTGCTGAATGTGAAAACCGCAGAAGTACTGGCAGTCACTAAAACCAAAATAGATAAATCATTGGGACTGTAGTTATTAAAATCTTGATGTCGCAAATTGTGAGATAAAGGAGATTAATAAGAGGAAAATAAATATGCAATATAATGAAGGAATAGACCTAGGAATAAAAGAAGGACAAAAATTTGATATTATTGCTCGGAAGATCTATTTAAGTTATCCAACTAAAGTATTTAAGGATCTACATGAAATTGAGTTTGATGTTTTAGATGCCATTAGTAATTTCTTCAAAATTCCGTTCACAAATGTTCAAGTTGTAGGCTCAGCAAAAACGGGCTATAGTTATTATCAATCTAAGGAATTCGTTCTAGGTGGATCAGATTTGGATGTGGCAATAATTAGTTCGGATTTATTCATACGATATACAGAAATGGTGTATGATGTTACAAGAGGATATACTGAATTAACAGGATTTAAAGATAATAAAAGCATTGATGAATACAAATATTATTTACTTAAAGGAATGTTTCGTCCTGATCTCATGCCAAATATACCTGAAAAATATGAATGGTTTAAGTTCTTCAATGGTTTATCAAAAAATTATTATGAATTATTTAATGATATTAATGCTGGAATTTATTTAAGTCAATTTTATTTTGAGAAAAAACAAAGAAAAAATATTATCAATTATAGAAACAACCTAGGAGTCAAAAAATGATCAAGTATGAATTTAGACCAAGACAGTTGATTGATGTGATTAATGATGTGAATAGTGGAAGAATTATAATATCTCCATATTTTCAAAGACATTTGGTATGGAGAACAATACATAAAGTTGATTTCATAAAAACGATTCTACTTGGATTTCCATTTCCTGAAATATTTATTGCAAAAGGTGATTTAGATATTGAAAAATTAACTACAGTCTCATGCGTTGTTGATGGACAGCAAAGATTGAATAGTATTAATCAGTTTATAAATGATAAATACAGTGTAGATAATAAATTCTATAGTAATTTAACAATGAAAGAGAAAGAGAACTTTCTCAAATCTAAAATCGGGATTATTGAATTAGATCTAAATCATGATGATCCTCAGATTATGGAAATTTTTAAAAGGTTAAATAGGACATTTTATTCTTTATCTTCAATTGAGAAATTATCCTCAGAATATGCTCCATCTGAATTTATGCTTGTTGCGAAATTATTAGCAAATGAAATCGACTTACAAGGTTCCCATCGAAAATCACTTGAATTTAACCCAAACATACCAGTTGATTTTATTAAGTGGGCTAAAACTCAAGATGTACATTATGTAAATCATTTGCTAACTGAAACTCCAATTTTTACTTCATATGAAATTACAAGACAAGTTCATTTAATGTTTACGTTAAATATTATCGGGACATTCAAGTTTGGCATATTTACTAGAAATATAAAATCTGAAATTTTAGATACTTATTCGGAGTTGTTTGAGGATAAGGACGAGATAGTTTTTAAGCTTGAGAAAATTGCAAAAAAAATCAATAGTTTAAGATTAAGAAAAAGTTCATATTGGTTTAATAAAGCAAATGCATTTTCTTTAATTGTCGGTTTTTATAATAATTTTGAGAAAATTGAGAATTCAAAAACTGATTTGATAAAAAAGGAGCTTGAGAATTTCGAAATTAACATTCCGAATGAATATCAACTTGCAGCAAAAGAAGGTGTTAACAACAAAAAAGAGCGAAATATAAGAAATGATTATATTCAGAGAATTATAGATAAACTCTAAAGAACACTAAAGAAAGGACGGGAATTAACCCGTCCTTTCTTTGTTTGCTACTTTATACATTAGGAGAGGGGCGTATAAAGCTATTTAGTAATTTTACAGATCTATATTAGTTCCGGTAGCCATAGTGTGAAATCCAGTGAAGTTATCGGCAGAGCCATAAGCTAGTATTATATTGTAGTTGTTACCGGGAACGAGAACCTTATCATACATATCACCTGAGTTAAGAGGAATTCTGAAATGCAGCATGGTCGTACCATTTTCTTCCATTCCATAATGATCGGCAATATCATCCATTCCACCCAGGGATTCATCGGAGGCATGTGAAGTGCCTGAAGTACCAAAATCATCTCTGATTATTACTTCTCCACCGTCATTAACGTAACCAATAATAATATTGGCATCCGCCATCTGGTTGGTAGGGTCAAATCCTACAGCAACCCAGCCGGTGGTGGGGGCAGACACATTCACATAGAGAAATTCATCATCAGTTCTCCATTGAAGTTCGATTCCTTCAACGGTTACCATTTCATATTGTTCAAAAGTAATTTGTTCAACCTGGTCCACAGGGATTGAAACCATATCTCCGTTAGCATAATTTACAACCATATCTGTGGCATAAAGTGCTGCCATAAGTCCTATCAACATAAAAATCATATATTTTTTCATCTTACTATCCTCCTATTTGATCAAGATCATTTTTCTGTGTCTATAAACGACATTATTACTCATACGGTATAAATACATCCCGGATGGAGCTGATTTATTGTCGTCAGTTTTTCCATTCCAGTTAACGATATGTTCACCCTCAGAGTAATTTCCATCAACCAGTTCGCGTACCAGTTGTCCTTTTAAATTGTAGATGTTTATTTCAATCTCATCTGGCGCATCCAGTGAAAAACTGATATTCGTATCCGGATTGAAAGGATTAGGGTAATTCTGATTTAATAAGAAAGTGGCACTAACGGGAACATCAGCGGAACCAACTCCAGTAATAGTATCAAAATCCATAAACAGAATATCATCGAACATAAACGTATGTGTCATCGCATCAGTTTCCAGCAGCATGGATTCATCATCAAAGCTTAAATTGATAATATCCATGAGATCGAATTCGTAATTTTGCTGGGAAGTATTTATTACCAGCATTTCTGCAGTTAAGCCAACCACAGAGGTAAAAATCATTAACATAACAAGTAAATATTTCATCGCTCCTCTTTTTTATACTGAGTCTCATTCTCAATTAGAGAAGTTAACGTGTTTTTTTATCTACGCAACAAATAAAAAACTTTCGCTTAATTTATTACTGAAAAGTCGAATGAGAATATGGCTATCTGGAATTCTTTACTTGACTCCAAATTAATATCGTTCAATAAGATAGAAGTGAGTTGAGATGAATTGATACCCTAAGGAGCAAACTATGAAAACAACCAATCTTGTATTAGTGATGATCCTGTTTTTTCCCCTCTTTTTATCTGCCGCAGAATTTGGAACTAAATTTGAGATCTCAGGTGGGCCCATCTTTTCCGGAATAATTGGAATCCCCTTAAATGAGAAACTGGATCTTGAATTTGCTGCCGGAGGATTTCCCGAGATAATTTTTCGTTCGGATGCGAACCTGAAATTCAATCAAGAGAGAAAGTGGTTTCCGTTTTATTTAACCGGTATTGGTGTTATAAGTTTCTATCGTGGAAATGCAGATGGAAAAACTATCGTTACATTTCAGGCAAATGCAGCTATTCGTACTTTTCAATTGTCAATTTTCAAAATCTCACCATACATCGGAATCCTCTATGTACCGAATTGGCTAAATGAAGATTTTAATGATGATCTGGCTGATCTGGCAATTGTACCCATGCTGGGTGTGGAGATAATGTTTGGGAAATGACCCACATTCCTGCTGATTTTTTTTTATTGGAATGGAATCCCTCTACTATCTCCCTTATGACTAATGGAGAACATAAGAATATGTGAAAGAAGATTCTTCTTGCTTGTCTACGTTTCCCTTTCCTTGAAAGGGAACGGCAAAGGATTCGAAGGATGATTAAAATATACCTTGAAACTAAGATTAAGTTTGGATTAAGAGGAAATTGCAAAGGATTCGAAAAGGATAAATTATGCCACGAATATTTAACATAACTGCACTAAAAGAACGACGAAGAGGATTAAGAAATAATCAGACATATGAGGAGAAGATGCTTTGGCAAAAGATTCGAAAAAAACAATTGAGTGGTATTCAGTTTTACCGTCAATATGGGATTGGAGCTTACATCGCAGATTTTTACGCACCATCAATAAGATTGTGCCTCGAATTAGATGGGAAACAGCATCATAGTAAAATGGGAATTGAATACGATGCAATCCGTGATAATTATATGAAATCTTTAAATATCACAGTACTTCGTTTTGATAATGAGTTGGTCATTGAAGATATGAATAATGTAGTGGAAAAAGTTAAAGAAACCATAGAATCATTAATCCAAATAAATAATTAATCAATAAAACCCCATCCCTACCCTTCCCCTTTAACAAAGAGGAAGGTGTTTGAAAACATTTTAATGACAACTCTTCCCCCTCTTGATTTAAGAGGGGGTTAGGGGGAGTTCTACAAATCATTTACCCATTAGAATAAACTCATTCCCACTTAAATATAACTTACTACCCTAGAAAATTACCTGACGGGGCACCATAACCACCATCTATGATCATTAATATTATTAAAAGAGAGAATAAATCAACTACTATTCCTAAAAGCGTTCCCACTCCTCTAAAATCTGTTTTATGGATTTTTATATCTTTAACCTGATCTACCGGTATTTTGTAAGATGCTATGTCATGTGAAATTATAAGGAATTGACTATTAGAAATTGGAGCATTTAAATTCGCACTTGCTTCAAAAGTAATCGACAAAGTATCATTTGCGCAGGATATCAATTGACCCTTGATAACTTCACTATTTTTCAAAGAAATCGATAACCAGCTATTTATTTCTATTGATTGGATTTCTTCAATTTCAAGCTCTTCTTTTGTTTGAATTCCTTTTCCAATTGAAT
>JAVCCH010000214.1 GCA_030765535.1 Candidatus Tenebribacter davisii | reverse complement strand
TACTTCATTAGGAAATTATGAGGGACCATGTTTGAAGAAATGAGCCAGTTTTTAGTCACAGACTATTATGTAACCTTTGTAATTTCTATTACCATACTGCTCATGATGATATCTTTAATTATAAAATTCAATCAGTACATCAGATCCTGGGCTTGCCCGGAATGCGGCATAAGGAATCTTAACAAAGTTACAAAATGCCAAAGATGCGGTTTTAGTAATTCTCCTGCCAATTTACTACCCAAAGATCATACAATCTGTACACATTGCCACAGCATTACCAGAAGTGACATAGAAATTTGTGCTTATTGCGCCCAGCCACTAAAAGTAGAGCCGATAAATCCCCAAATTTAAAAAACCTAAATAATCTCTCATTTATTTTTGCAATAATTTACCGCGAGAGTAACCAAATTAATACCGTAAAGGGCTTAACTTGAAGTGTCCGCAAAAACCGGACAGTTGAAATTGCTGATATTGGATGGCAAGATGAGATGTACTGGCTGAGAAATATAAATACTGTAGAATTTCTAGGGATTTGGGAGCTACTACAGGACTGATAGATTGCCAGACTTAAAGACTAAACAAACAATAAACACATCTCTTATTAAGATGCTGCTAATGTTTATCGTGTGCGATTGGATCGGAACGATCACACTGAAACAAACAATCCAATCCCTGAACAGGAAGACTTGAAAGCCTTTGGCTTGTTCAGGCAAAAAGCTATGTGAGACCAAACCGACGACACGCCTGTTATGCCTATTTTTTGATTACAGAATAATGAAACATTTCCTCAAGATTATAATAATCATAGAAAATATCATAAAATAGTACTCTTCTGTTTATTTGGGTCTTATCAAAGCATATACTTTCGATATTGATACAGATTAGAATTTTAAATACATCTCTATTTTATCTAAATCATTATAATAATTATTATCGATATTAATAAGCGAATTTTTATTTGAGGTTACCCTTCTTTTTAAATCATTGTCTTTTATTATTTCTTTCCAATAAAGTGGATATAATTGTCGAATTACTAAATAAACAAATGATTCAGGGTCTAACTTAGTAATGACACCTATTCGAGTTTTATTGCCAAAACCAAAATGAATATGTGAAACTGGATGTGAACCTTTAGTGTAACTATGCTCATCGAAATCATATCTGATTAGCAATGGGAATTCTTTAGGCTTACATTCAGATAGATATTGCTCATATTCGGGGAATAAAGTATGATTACTTGCTATATTATCAGAGCCGTGTTCTAATTTAAAATCGCTAATACTCATACTTTCCATTGGATTAGAAATATACAAAAAAGAATTATATCCAAAGTTGAAAAAGAACAACGAATCATCATTAAGATGAAAATGGTAGCTATTAGTAGAAAAGTATTGTATCCATAAATCTTCATAATTTAATTTTCTGATCTCTGACAATGGGATTCCAATATCATCAGGATATTTGTTATATTCTTCTAGAATATTAAATTTCTTAAAAAGCCTTGATAATTCATTCAATTGTGAATATTCTTTACCTGTACCGAAGTTCATTACTTAATTTTCTTCTCTGTTGTTATTTGATCAAGATATCGTTTAATTTCTTCTGAAGATAGGTATGCTAGTGCGTTCTCTATTAATTTTTTAGACTTGCTTTTCATTATAGCTTCTTCTTTGATATCCCTTTTCATTATACGTAGGTCTTTAGAACTTGGGTATTGAAATTCTAAATATGGGAATTTTGCTTTTGATAAATTAATTTCATTAATTAATAAATCCATAGCTTTGCCAATTCCTGAAATATGTACCCATGCCTTTGATCTTGTCATTGCTGTGAATAGCATATTTCTTTCTCTAATAGTTGGATCAACAGAAAATATTGCGTCAGCACCAACAATAAACACAGAATAAGCTTCATTTCCTTTCGCCTTATGGACAGTGCTTAAAGTAACTCTATTATCAATTTGAAATTCTTTCACTGAATATCTATCAGCATGAATATTATTACTTTTAATTTCATGTTTTTTTGCTAATATTTCTTGTATGTCATTTAGGTATATTGTTGCATTTCTATCGTCTACAGTAATTACTAAAATATCTTCAGGTAATAATCCATTTTTAATTTCAGCATAGATATCTGCGGTAACACCGTAAATTTCCTCAGTATAATCATTATATCTTATCGTAGTAACTATTTCGTCAATTGTGAATTTTGAAGAAATTGAGTCTAAAGAGTTTTCTTGGGGTCTTTCAATTTTTAATAAACTTCCTTCATTAAGTTCACCAGATTTTATAATATAGCCAATATCTTGCCAATAATCAGAATTCTCAATCATTTGAACTATACGGCCATAAATACCAAATCCAATAGCATGAGCGATTAATAAGATTTCTCTTGGATTTCTATAACACTTATACAGTATAATATCTTCTTCGAAAGCAATTGATGGTTCTCCTTCTTCATTTTGCCCGAAAATAGCAGCAGCAGTTGGACTATCTGGAAGAAATATTGTTTGCAATTCATCATATGCCCAAAATATTTTCTTTCCTTTTGTTATCAAAAGGCATAGTTTTAAAAAAGAGGCGGTAAAATCTTGTCCTTCGTCTATGAAAATATAATCATAAATTGTATTTACTTTTTTTGTCTGTGAAACAAAGTCGTTGCAAACATATTCAAAAGCGTTTGAAGTTGATGATTTTCTTGCTGCAAAGGAAAACGAGAGTGGTATTATTTCATTAGCTATACAGGAATTATAATAAATCCCGTTTTTATAGGAACTACCCCATGCATGCAAAATATCAAGTTTCTCCCAATCAGGATCAGTATCTTGAAATTGACGATAAAACCTAGTGATAAGCCTTTTAATATGTTGATGTAAGCTTTTTGTATAAAATGTATAAGCAATTCGTGCGTCTGGATACTTTAAATGTGTTAGTGCTGCATTAATTGCCAGAACAACAGTTTTTCCAGATCCGGCTAAACCTCGCACCCTACTAACACCATTTATAGTACTCGTATAAGCACTTCTTTGGAATAAATCAAAACTCGCAATTTCTTTTTCTAATGTGTTAACAATATCTCCTTTCGAATCCTTTTTGACATCATTTCTAACTTTCGTTTTTATTAAAGCTTTAGAACCCTCTATTGTTGATTTGATTTCAGCAAATAATTCGGGTCTCATTTTATCTATGAAACAGTTATTTATAGATTTGTGTAGATCAGAATTGTTTATACAAAAGGCGGTATCTGACTTGCTAATAGCTGGTGAATATGATAAATGAGGGGCATAAATCAATGCATTTATTGGGAATAGCAACTCTCTTTTATTTTTTCTTAAACGTTTGTTTCTCAGAAGTCTAGTAAATATAATTGAATATAAATTATCTAATTCTTCTTCTATATCATTCAACTTTAATTTTATTTCACTTTCATTTAATGATTCACTAATATGAAAAAGAAGTACACCATGATTAGATGAAATAAGTAGAATTTGAGCAATAACAATTTCTTCGTCTAAATCTTTGTAAACCGGAAAATCATTAAATAAAAATGAATCCAAAAGATTCAATTCTGATTCATTGTGTTTGATCTCTTTTATAAAAGCATTTATAAGCGATTCTCTTGATAATTTATGTTTAGTTATACTAATTTCCATAATACTCTCTCTTTTAGAACTTTGTTATACTTTCATTCATTTACATTTTCAAAACTATAAAAAACTACTAGATATTTAGATTACTATAGGTCAAGAAGATAAACTTTTCACTACAATAACCTAAAATTCTATGTTATTACACAACTCATCATTCCTCACCTTCTAATCCATCAAGAAGACTTCATGTTTTTTTCCCCTGTTTTAGTAACATGAGTAAATATCTCAAAACCTTTCCTTGCTTCAACAAATTAGTTGTGAAACTATGTCAAAATTTATTATCCGATACTTTTTTGTCAATATTTCACTTATTCAACCTGGTATCACCCTGTTTTCATACCTTATTGCAGCCCTATCTAACTGGGATTATGCGAGATAATGAGTCTTAAAAAATAAAACAACCATCCGTGAGGCTTACCAGCCATCCAGGAGGTAACTTTTTTTCCTCGACTCACGTCTCATCGAAGATACTCTGAAGCTTTATGCAGCGTAAGCGTAGGAGTACGACTCACGGATAAATTATCTCATTTATCACCATGTCTTTCTGAAATTGTAGTTACTCCATTTATATTTCTTAACACAAACACAATATCATCATCATCATCCCCATAGCAATCTTCATTATCTTCTTCGGCTGAGTGCTCAAATATTTTAACGCTCAATTCTTCATCTGACAAACCATAATACATCTGATCATAAGTTTCAATCAGATCACGCAGAGTTACCACACATGGCAGCCAGT
>JAVCCH010000091.1 GCA_030765535.1 Candidatus Tenebribacter davisii | reverse complement strand
GTTTGATTGCCTATAAAGAAGTTCTGCTTTTTTCTTCGCATGATCACCAATTCATCAGCACAATTGCCAATAGAATAATTGAGATAACACCGAATGGCATCATTGATCAGAAAATGAATTTCGAAGACTATCTTGAAAATGAAAATATCCAAAAAATCCGTGATGAACATTACCATGGACATACCAGAATTGTGATCTAGCTGAAGATTTATTCTTAAACATT
Organism: Candidatus Tenebribacter davisii; assembly: GCA_030765535.1. GTDB lineage: Bacteria > Cloacimonadota > Cloacimonadia > Cloacimonadales > TCS61 > Tenebribacter > Tenebribacter davisii. The sequence goes on along the minus strand of JAVCCH010000091.1, from coordinate 4,592 downwards.
AACTGACTCTGACTACTTATTAGTTGAGAGTTACCTATAATAAAAATCCCGCTCTGGCAAATGGCCAGAGTGGGGTTTCTTTAAGCAAAACAGCCAGATTTTTCAATCTGGCTGTTTTTTATAGTTTAATATCTTTTCTTTCTATGTGCTCTGTCACTTCCTGATCTTCTAGTATGTCCTTTATGGGATCTATCAGAATGGAAGTCCTTTTTCGGTGTGGATTCTGACTTTCCTTTTGCTTCCACAATTAATGGTTTTTTATCTCTACCTTTATTTCTAAAAGTTTCGATAATATGTCCCGCTTCTTCAAAAGGAACGTTGGTAAAGGAAAAGTTATCATAAATCTCTATATCACCAATAAGATGTGAATCTACATTAGCCCCTTCCTGTATCATGGTAACAAGTTTTTGTGGAGTCACTTTATCTTTACGTCCCAAAGCTATGAACAAGCGCGTAATTCCTTCCTGGTCTGGAGAAATATCTGGTTTTCTTCTGGTATTTTTTCGTTTTGTGCCCGGTTCATGGATCTCTGTATATTTATCGACTGAAAATTCATCTTTATAAGCATGAGTTAAGAGAGAGGCAATTACCTGATCAGCAGGATATTCTGCCAGAAGATCAATTGCCACTTGCATATTATCGTTGTATTTACCGGCAACAATTATTTCACTTATCTCTTGAACTATTCTCTTTCGTTTAAGTTTAATAAGCTGCTTAACCTTTGGTAATGATTCTTTACGGATCTCAGATTTTGAAACCCTTTGAATGTTCATTAATTTACGGTATTCAGATGGTGTAATGAAAGTAATGGCGGTTCCCTGTTTACCAGCTCTTCCAGTTCTGCCTATTCGATGTACATAACTTTCCGGATCTTGCGGAAGCGAATAATTTATCACATGTGAAAGTTCGATTACATCTATCCCTCTCGCCGCAACATCGGTAGCTACCAGAATGTTTACACGTTTTTTTTTGAATTGATTTAGTATACGCTCCCGCTGTGCCTGGGAAATATCGCCATGCAGAGAAGCAGCATCATAACCACGATCGATCAGAGCATTAGCCAGATGATCCGTCTTAAGTTTTGTACGGCAGAATACCAAAGCATAAAAATCTTTTTCCACATCGATAATTCGGCATAGTGCTTCAAACTTATCAGAGGTTCGTACTTCAAAATAGATCTGATCGGTCAAATTTACCGTTAGCTGCTCTGTTTGAACTTTTATGACCTCATACTCACCCATGAATTTTCTGGCTAACTGGACTATCCGGGTAGGCATTGTAGCAGAAAACAATAAAACTCTTTTTTCTTTTGGTGTTTTGGAAAGGATCAACTCAATATCTTCAATAAATCCCATATTCAGCATTTCATCAGCTTCATCCAAAACCATGAATTTCAGATTATTCAGTTTTAGGGTACCGCGTTTCAAATGATCTATAAGACGGCCAGGAGTTCCAACTATTATTTCCACACCTTTTTTTAGCCGGCGTAATTGTGTATCGTAAGATTGCCCGCCATAAACGGGTAATATCCCGATATCGCGACCACCTCGAAAGGAACCTATTTCCTCAGCTACCTGTACAGCCAGTTCGCGAGTTGGTGTTATAACAAGAGCTTGAATTTTTCCAGTATTTTCCATAATCAAATCAACTATAGGCAGGCCAAAAGCAGCAGTTTTTCCAGTTCCGGTTTGTGCTTGTCCAACAATATCTTTTTCGTTTTTCAGAAGTAACGGTATGGTTAATTTCTGGATGGGTGAAGGTTCTTCAAATCCTTTCTTGCTGATCGCCAGCAATGATTTTTCTGATAACCCCAGGTTTTCGAATTTTTCTAAATTACTCATGTGTTTCCTTTTGCTTTATTATTTGCAATAATCAGAAAGAAAATTATTTCTAAGCATTACGTAAGCAAAGATTTATGAGTGGGTTATATTAGCAAGGTTTTTGTCTAAAGACCAAATTCCATCCTGAGCTGCTCATCGATTATAAGATCATCAATGTTTATATAACTGCTGTCAATATAACCATTCTCGAATTCAACAATGAACGAATAGGTTATGGAGTCATATTCAGTAGTTGCCTTAAGTCTGCTCCAGGTAGAATCACCTGGTTCTACCGGTAAATCAATGATCGATACAAGAGTATCGGTATCATCCGTATAATATGCTAGATCTATCACGTTTTCAGAAAAATTGTTTATCAGTTTCACACCCGCATGAGTTGGATCACAGTAGACATTGAGAGTCTCTTTTGGTTTTACCTGCAAAGTAGTTTCAGTAAAATATTCATCGATCGGAATTCCGTTGATTGCATCTCGCATCATAAATGTTTCACCTTCCAAATGCATATCTACTTCTATATAATCTTCAATGTAGAATAAGAATTGTTTACCTGTATCCACACTGATCGTCATAGTCGGATCAGTTGTCTCAGAACCTTCTAGAATGTAGTCATTTCCCTCTAAAGAAAGATAAAGATTGTGATCTGTACGGTTTATGATCTTTATATCCCCTTCAGTAGAACAACCGACTAAAACAACTAATATTAATAGTGGAACTGCAAACTTTTTCATGATCTCTCCCAAAATACAGCGACCAGATTTAGCCGCTGTTTCTTAAAATCATTCTGTTGAATTATTTCAAATTATAAAATACTTCTTTACCAATGAATCTAGCAGTTTCACCTAATTCTTCTTCAATGCGCAGCAGCTGATTGTATTTTGCAATCCTTTCACTTCTGCAAATTGATCCAGTTTTTAACTGACCGGAATTTACCGCTACAGCCAAGTCGGCAATAACTGTATCACAAGTTTCACCGCTTCTGTGTGAGATCACAGTTGTATAATTATTTGTTTTAGCTAATTCAATTGTATCTAAAGTTTCTGTAAGTGTTCCAATCTGGTTAAGTTTAATTAATATTGAATTTGCAGCATTTTCTTCAATCCCTGTTCTCAATCTTTCAACATTTGTTACAAAAAGATCATCACCCATGATTTGGATTCTATTTCCCAACTTCTTGTTCATCAACTTGAATCCGTTCCAGTCATCTTCAGCCAAGCCATCTTCAATAGAAACAATAGGATATTTATCTACAAGCTTAACATAATAATCCACCATTTCTTCGGAACTTAAAGCAACATTTTCTGCTGTAAGGTGATATTTTCCATCCTTATAAAACTCACTTGCGGCAGGATCAAGGGCTATGGAGATATCATCACCGGGTTTGTAACCGGCAAGTTCAATTGCTTTCACGATTATCTGCAGAGCTTCTTCATTAGATTTCAGGTTAGGCGCAAATCCACCTTCATCACCAACACTGGTAGCATATCCCTGTTGTTTCAAATATTTTTTCAATGTATGAAATACTTCTGCATTCATCTGTAAAGCTTCTCTAAATGTTTTTGCACCTAGTGGCATTATCATGAATTCCTGCAAATCAACAGTATTATCTGCATGCTGTCCGCCATTAAGGATGTTTGACATTGGAACGGGAAGTAATCTGGCATTTGTTCCGCCAATATATCTATAAAGCGGCATTCCCTCTTCTGCAGCAGCTGCTCTTGCACAGGCAAGAGAAACACCAAGAATGGCATTTGCACCAAGTTTCTGTTTGTTGGGAGTTCCATCAAGCTCAATCATTATATTATCAATATCTGCCTGATCAGATACTTCCATTCCAATAAGTTCTGGTGCAATTATTTCATTAACATTTTCTACCGCTTTCAATACACCCTTTCCAAGATATCTGGCTGTATCACCATCTCTAAGTTCTACTGCTTCATGTTCTCCTGTAGAAGCACCACTTGGAACTGCCGCTCTTCCTAAAATTCCATTTTCCAGATATACATCAACTTCTACAGTTGGATTCCCTCTGGAATCGAGGATCTCTCTTGCATAAATTGCATAAATTTCTGACATATTTATCTCCTTTAAGACTATTAAAATTATAGGGAACAAGTCCCCCTGTTCCCTATATTCTGTCAAACATATAAATTACATCTTTATATATACATTAACTTTTAAATATTTTCTCCATTGATTTTACAGAGCCCAGTAACGCAGAAGCTTCATAAGGAACAACGACTGTTTTATCACCATTTTGGACAATCTCATTAAAAGCTTTAATATATTTAACTGCCAGGAGGTATTGAGCTGGATCAGTGCCTGTTTTTTCCACAGCACGAGCAACTTCTTTAATCGCTTTTGCTTCTGCTTCGGCAACTAAGTATTTCCCTCTCGCTTCACCTTCTGCCCTAGTAATCCTGGCTTCTCTATCCCCTTCTGCTACCAGTATTTGAGATCTTTTATCTCCTTCTGCTACTAGTATTTTAGCTCGTTTATCTCTCTCGGCACGCATCTGTTTTTCCATTGCCATTTTAATTTCCTGAGGAGGATTAATATCCTGAAGTTCTACACGATTAACCTTAACTCCCCACTTATCAGTAGCTTCATCAAGGATCACTCTTAATTTAGTATTGATCGTATCTCTTGAAGTAAGTGTCTTGTCGAGTTCAAGCTCACCGATAACATTACGAAGAGTTGTTTGAGTAAGTTTTTCAATTGCGTTAGGAAGATTATTAATCTCATAAGTTGCTT
>JAVCCH010000183.1 GCA_030765535.1 Candidatus Tenebribacter davisii | reverse complement strand
TTCCATTCCCACTGGTCATCTCGATGGTGGAATGTACAATGGAGAAGGTGATCATGTATATTCTACATTAGAAGGAGATGATATTCTGGCAGATGTGTTTTTGGGAAGACTCTCCTTTAATTCACTTATAGAACTTCAAACAATTGTAGCAAAAATATTGAATTATGAAAAAGAACCTTATCTGGTTCAAACAGACTGGTATAATGAAGCATTGCTTGTGGGTGATCCTACAGATTCAGGACCTTCCTGTATTGAAACAAAACAGAATATTAAGCAAATAATGGAATACAATAAACCGGATTTTAGTTTCCAAGAAGTATATGATACTTCTCTGGGTAGTTGGGTGAACCAGATGCAAAATGGAATAAATGGTGGGATTAGTTATTTTAATTATCGCGGTTTTGTAAATATGAGTGGATGGAATAATAATTCTATCGATAATTTGAGTAATGGTAATATGCTGCCTGTGGTTGTTTCTATCACATGTTTAACTGGTAATTTTGAGGGCACAAGTGATTGTATAAGTGAAAGATTTTTAAAAGCTGGCTCTCCGAGCAATCTGAAAGGTGCTATAGCAGCTATTGCTACAGCCACTGGGAATACCCATACATGCTTTAATAATTGTGTAGATGCCGGAATTTTTCATGGAATTTTTTTTGATGAAATCTACCATATGGGTGGAGCTCTGAATAGAGGGAAATTAAATCTTTATCTTAACTATCCTGGTAATCCTGCTAATGCGGTTAACCAGTTTTCATATTGGAATAACCTGATGGGAGATCCTGGTATGGATATCTGGACAGCTATTCCCCAGGAACTGATTGTCAATTATACGGATGAAGTAATTTTAGGTACAAATTACTTCCAGTTAAATGTAGAAGACATGAGTAACCTTCCGGTGGAAAACGCCTGGGTCACTATATTAAAAGGGAATGATGATATTTTTCAAACTGGATTGACCAATGAGAATGGTACGATCATTTTTCCTCTTGAACCTGGTGAAACCGGTGAAGTTACTGTTACTGTTACAAAACACGATTATATCCCCCACATAAATAGCTTTGATATTGTGGAAGATCTATCACTCATCAATGTTGAAGAATATCAAATAGATGATGATAATAGTGGCAGCTCTTCAGGGAATGGAAATGGAGTTATTAATCCCGGTGAAAACATTGAATTAAGTGTATCGCTTGAAAATTTTGGAATATCGACAGCTTATTCAGTATCGGCAGATATTACATCTCTCAGTGAGTATATCACTATCACTGATTCTCATGAAGATTACGGAAATATAGCTACAGGAAGCTCAGTTTATTCTTCTGATGACTTTGATTTTACTGTACATCCCGATGCACCCGACGGTACAATAATACAATTAGATATAACCATAACAGATAATTTAGGTTCTCAGTGGACAGATTTCATTTTTTTATCAGTGGAAGGTGCAAACCTTGTTTTCATAAACTATACAATACTAGATAACGGCAATGGTATATTTGACCCTGGTGAGACGGCCGAATTACAAATCATACTCGAAAATGGTGGTAGTGTGGGACTTGAAGACGTATATGGTACAATTAGCTGTGAAAATAACTGGTTGAACATTAATGATTCAATTGGATTTTTCAATGAGATCCAACCCGGTAACCAGGTTACGAATATAAACGATACTTTTCAAGTAAGTGCAGGCTCAATGCTGTTTCCTGGCACGCAGCTAGTTGTCGATCTGCATCTTTATAATACTTCAGGATATAATGACACAATCCAGTTTGTGATTGATATGGGTGCAACAACAGTAAATGATCCTCTTGGTGCTGATGCGTATGGCTATATCTGTTATGATGATGGTGATATCGGCTATTACAAAGCTCCTGTTTATTTGTGGAATGAGATAGATCCCGTGCATGGTGGAAATGGAACTGAAATTCCTCTTACGGATAATGGAAATATGGGCGATACAGATCTGATTGATCTTCCTTTCAATTTTAAATATTATGGAATTGACTATTCGAGTATCACAGTTTGTTCCAACGGTTGGATAGCTCCCGGAGAATGTGATCTTGATTCTTTCATGAACTGGAGCATTCCCGGACCGGGTGGACCATCACCTATCATTGCTCCATTTTGGGATGATCTTGTGATCACTAATGGCAACGTGTGTTACTATTACGATGAAGATCTGAACTATTTTGTTGTTGAGTGGTCGCGGTTACTTAATGAATACAATGGTGCTGAAGAGACTTTTGAATTAATCATTTATGATCAGGATTATTATCCAACATCCACCGAAGATAATGAGATTTTATTCCAATATAATGTAGTAAATAATCTGGATCAAGGTAGTTATGGTGGTGGACTGGTGAACCATGGACAATTTGCTACAGTAGGAATTGAAGATCAGAGTGGAACTATCGGATTAGAATATACTTACAACCATACCTACCCAACTTCTGCCAAACAATTGGAAAATGAGATGGCTATATTATTTACCTTACCCCCAATTCAATATGAAGAACCAAATCTTATAATAACCGATTACATTATTACTGATTCTGGTGGAAACGGTCAGATAGACTATGGTGAGACAATAGATCTTGGTATTGAGCTTACAAATCTGGGCATAAATACTGCTCATAATATTTCGGCAACTCTCTCTTCTTCCGATGAATTTATTTCTCTAAATAATAATCTTTCAGTTTATAATGATATTATAGGTTTGGAAAGCGGAATAAATCTGACTGGCTATGAGTTTGAAGTAGCAGAGAACTGTCCAGATGGACATCTAGCAGTATTTCAGCTTACAGTAAATTGTGATGAAAATAGTTGGGAACTGATTTTTGGATTGGAAATTAATGCTCCGCTGATAAACATTCAATCTGTGTTTATTAATGATGGAAACAATAAGATTCTCGATCCTGGAGAGAGTGCGGACATGATCGTAACTTTTAGCAATAATGGGGGAGCTGAAGCATTTTCTCTACAAACAGAACTAATCTCTAACGATCCCTATTTAACAATACTATCGAACACTTACAGCCTGGGTGATCTTCCTTCTGGTGAAGAAGCTCAAGCTGTTTTCAATGTCTCTGCCACTGCAAATGCTCCCCTTCGGCATGAAGCAATAATTAATTGGGATATGACATCGACGGTTAATTATGCTACAAGTGGAGAGTTTTCTCAATTCATCGCACAGGTTCCTGTTCTCTTTGAAGAGAATTTTGATTATTTTCCACTTCTTGGATGGCAAATGATAGGAAATGGATGGCTTTCTAATCCACAAAATTTAGCAGGGGGACAACCTCCTGAAATTGCAGTTGTTTATATTCCTCCAAACTTCTCAGAACAAAAACTTATAAGTATGCCTATAAACACTCTGGGTTCAATGGAGTTAGAATTGGAATTTAAACATACTCTTCTAGAAAACATAAGATCGTATATAGTTGCCATTGAAACAACAGTCGATGGTTTAAATTGGACAACTATTTGGGAAGAATCTGGAAATATCCCAGCTACAACTGAAAATATTTCCCTAATTGGTGGTGATGTTGGATCAGCTGATTTCCAATTTGCTTTCGTGCTAAGAGGAGTCGAAGGTATAACTTTAGGCTGGGTCTTAGATGATATTGTTTTGAACTCAGTAGATGTGGAACCTCATGGATTTATAGTGGGTAATATCACGCTAAATAGTGGGAGTGGCAATGTGGAAGATGTGATTGTCTCTACCGGTGAGATATCCAGAAATCCGGATATTAACGGATATTACTGTTTACCGGTTCCAATGGGAGAATACAATATCACTGCATCTCTTCATGGTTATATATCATCAGTTATAGAAAATGTAACTGTGGATTTATGGGAAACTGTTGAAATTGATCTTACTCTTGATGAAATAACTATAGCAGATCCACCTCAAAACCTCTTTTCTACAACTTATTATAATAATGTTACATTGATCTGGGAAATACCAGGTTCGGAACATCTAATGGAAGAAAGTAGTTTAGGAAAGAAGAATAAGAAAAATTCGATTTCTAGGGATGAGCGTTCTTTTATAGGATACAGAGTTTATAAAAATGATAATATGATACATGAAATATCCAGCCTTTTCACCACAACCTACAGTGATTTTGATTTGCCAGAAGGAGAGTACAATTATTATATTACCGCTGTATATTCCGAGGGAGAATCTGAGCCATCCAATTCTGAATTAGTGACCATAATACTTGCACCACCCGAAAACTTGACTTATCAGATAAATGGTGGGAATATTGTTGTTATGCAATGGGATACACCATCCGGAGATGAAACCAGAAATATTACTGGATACAGAGTTTACAGGGATGATATAGTAATAGCAGAACCTGTTGTAGGATTCTATGTTGATCAAAATGTTCCGGCCGGATTACACAGTTATTATATCACTGCTCTCTATGGAGAATTTGAATCAAATTCTTCTAATATTATTGAAATTGAGATTACTTCTGCAGGCAATGACCTGCTTCCAATAGAAACACGCTTGGGAATGAATTATCCTAATCCATTCAATCCACAAACAACTATAAGTTTTCAACTTTCGGAAGAAAGTATAGTTGAACTTTCAGTATTCAATATTAAAGGTGAAAAAGTGAAAACATTGGTGAATGGACGATTGAGAGCTGCTTATCATTCAATTGAATGGAATGGGACTGATCAAACAGGAAAATCTGTCTCTTCAGGAATCTATTTTTATAAAATCAGAGCAGGAACATATTTTCATGCCAGAAAAATGATCTTAATGAAATAATTACACCCTCATCGTTCTAATTGACATTAACTGGAATATATAAAAAAATAACACAGATTTAAATCTGTGTTATTTTTTTAGAAAGATTAGTGAGAAGAATAATTCAGAAACTGTGAGAGAAAATGAAAAAATCAATTAATTATTTATTGTTCATTTGTTTGCTTCTTATCTCATTTTCCTGTAGTAATGACAATGACCTTGATGAAATGGGATACAAGCAGGAAATGAGAGAATTTGTCATTGGTATCAGCCAATATACGCGATCCATTCATTATGATTTCATAATAATTCCACAGAACGGTATAGAGTTGGTAACTGAGGGTGGTGATGAAGTTGATGAACCTTGTTCCGAATACTTAAGTGCAATTGATGGACATGGGCAGGAGGATCTTTTTTTCGGTTATGATAACGATGATGAACCAACTCCAACTGAAACAACTCAATATTTACAGACTTTCCTGAATATTTCCAAAGCTTCGGGCAATTCGATCCTGGTTACAGATTATTGTTCAACACTTTCTAATATGGATGAGTCTTATGTTTTAAGCAATGCAGCAGGATATATCTCTTTTGCTGCAGATCAAAGAGAGTTGAATAATATTCCTTTATATCCTTTACCTATTTATAATTCAAATAGTGACGATATACTTGTTCTAGAAGATGCTAAGAATTTTCTCTATCTGATAAATCCGGAAAATTATGATTCCAAAGATGATTTTATTAATGCTATCACCAGCACAAATTACGATCTATTAATCATGGATCTTTTCTTTCATGATGGAACCGAATTCACCCAATCTGAGATCATTCAACTAAAGAATAAAGCAAATGGTGGTACCCGGTTGCTGATATGTTATATGTCCATTGGTGAAGCAGAATATTACAGATATTATTGGCAATCTGAGTGGGATTCAAATCCTCCCGGTTGGTTAGATGAAGAAAACCCAAATTGGGCAGGTAATTATAAAGTGAAATATTGGAATAGCGAATGGCAGGCTATCATTTTTGGAAATGAGAATTCCTATTCTAAAAAAATTTTAGAGGCTGGATTCGATGGAGTCTATCTGGATATAATAGATGCTTTTGAATATTATGAATGAAAATAACAATGTTCTATTTGACATCATTATCAATTATTAAATTTCTAATACCAGATTCATTATTAAAGAGGACATATGAAAATTGCGATCGCCATGAGTGGTGGGGTTGATAGTTCTGTTGCTGCTGCTCTGCTACAAAAAGAAGGACATGATGTTTTCGGTTTAACCATGCGTCAATACGATGCAAAAGAATCCGGTTATGGAGAAAATGAAGGGATAGAAGCTGATATCAAAGATGCCAAAGCAGTTTGTGATGCTTTGGAAATTGAACATTTTGTGATAGATTTAAAAGAGGATTTTAAAGCAATTGTTCAGAAAAATTTTATTGATGAATACTCTTCCGGCCGAACTCCAAATCCATGTATTCTTTGTAATCCAACCATCAAATTTGGCAAATTCATGGAAGCAGCTTTCAAACTTGGCGCAGACAAAATTGCCACGGGCCACTATATTCAAATCAAAGAAGAGGATGAGCAGTTTAAAATTTTAACTCCAGAAGATGATACAAAAGACCAAACATATATGATCTGGAAATTAAATCAGAAACAGCTTTCTAGAACACTATTTCCTATCGCTAAATACAAGAAATCGGAAATTCGCAAAATTGCAGCTGATCTTGAGCTCCCCATTCATGCAAAAACTGATAGTCAGGAAATCTGCTTTATTAAAGATCATTATGAAGATTTTTTAAAAAAACATATCATTTTCAAACCGGGTGATATTACTCTTCCAAATGGAAAAGTTATTGGTAAACATCGTGGCTTAGCACTTTATACTATCGGCCAGAGAAAGGGACTTAATACTCCCTGGAAATGTCCGTTATTTGTTTTGAAGTTAGATGTTGAGAACAATAAACTAGTAGTTACCGAAAATCCTGATGATCTACTAGAGGATGTTTTTGAACTTGAAGATGTTAATTGGATATCCGGTAAAAGACCTGATGACCTGTCAGGAATATCGATTCAGATACGTTACAATAGTGCTCCCGTTCCTGTAAAAAACATTCAGCAAAATGGGAACTTATTATCAATTGAACTAGAAAGAAGTACGCGTGCAATCACACCTGGGCAATCCGGAGTATTCTACAAAGATAACCTGCTGCTTGGTGGTGGTATTATAAAATGAGAAATTATTAATTAAGAATAAGGAATTTATTATTATGAGTTTTAAATTAAAAAAAGGAAAGAAAAAGATTCATCTTATTGTGGGGGCCAGACCAAATTTTATGAAGATGGCTCCACTTTATAAAGAGTTTGCCAAATTTCCCGAAGAATTTGAGGTTAAACTTATCCATACTGGACAGCATTATGATGAGCGCATGAGCAAATTCTTCTTTGATGATCTGCAGATGCCAAAACCGGATGAATATTTAGAAGTTGGATCAGGAACTCACGGGAAACAGACAGCCAAGATCATGGAAAGATACGAAGAAGTTCTACTTAAGGATACACCTGACCTTGTAATTGTTGCAGGGGACGTTAACAGTACCTCTGCCTGCGCGATTGATGCTGTTAAACTTCATATCCCAGTTGCACATTTAGAAGCAGGTCTGCGCAGTTTTGCCAGATCTATGCCGGAAGAGATCAACCGGATCCTCACAGATGCAATATCCGATTTTTTGTTTACACCTTCCCCTGACGGAGATGAGAATCTAATAGCTGAAGGAGTTTCCAAAGATAAGATCTTCTTTGTTGGTAATATTATGATCGATTCATTGATGCAGTACCAGGATAGAGCAAAAAGATCTGATATCCTAAATAGGATCAATCTTGAACCTGAGGAAAGTTACGCTCTTATAACTCTGCATCGTCCCTCTAATGTAGATAATAAAAATGGACTTCTTACAATTCTGAATGCTTTTGATGAAATTTCAAAATCTATCAGCCTTATCTTCCCTATTCATCCCCGTACAACTAAACAGATCCAGGCATTTGGTCTTGAAGATAAAGTAAAAAGCATGAAAAATCTGCATCTGATACCACCAGTAGGCTATTACGATTTCCTGAAACTGCAAATGGATGCAAAATTTATCCTTACCGATTCAGGTGGAATTCAAGAAGAATCAACCTATTTTGGTGTTCCCTGCCTTACATTACGCCCCAATACAGAACGACCGATAACTATTACAGAAGGGACTAATACTCTAGTTAAACTTAATACTGATGATATTATAAATGAAGCTCAGAAAATCCTGAAAGGAAAGATAAAAAAGGGAAGTATCCCTAAATTCTGGGATGGAAAAACTGCTGAGAGAATTGTAAAAATATTTAAGGATCAATAATGAAACCTTTTTTTATCCCAGTTGCATCAGATTTCTTAAGTGAAAAAGAACTTAAGAAGATAGTTATTTCTAATTTGACTAAGTTAAACAAATACTGTGAAAAGCAGATCAATAAAACTGAAATCCTGGAAGTTGAACAAGTATATTATTTTATTGTTACCGGTGGTACAGAAGCTCAGGTATTGGATCTGCAGAGAATTAGAGATGATAAATTTAAGAATGAAGAGATCATTTTATTAGCATATGAAAGCAACAACTCTTTAGCTGCCAGCTTGGAACTTCTGGCTCGTTTCAAGCAGATCGGTAAATCAGGAAAAATTATTTATCTTCCGAAAAAGCAGGAAATAAAAACTTCAATTACAAATATTCAGACACTTAATGGGAAAGAACAACTCACCGGCTGCCGTATCGGAGAAGTTGGTGAACCTTCTGACTGGCTGGTTGCCAGCAGCCCCACCCATGAGAAAGTGAAGAAAAACTGGGGTGCAGAGGTAATTACCATTGAAATCATGGAGCTTAAAGAACTCTACTCTCAAATTACTGAAGCTGAGTGCAGTAAAATTTTTAAAGAACTTACCGGTAAATCGGAAGAGATAATTGAACCAACAGACAAAGACATTATAAATAACATCAGAGTGTATCTGGCAATGAAAGAACTTATTAAAAAATATGAGCTGGATGCTGTCACTTTACGCTGTTTCGATCTGGTAACAGATCTTGGAACGACCGGCTGTTATGCACTGTCTCGTCTAAATGATGAAGGTATTATTGCCGGCTGTGAAGGTGATATGGTAAGCACATTAGGGATGTTGTTGGTTTATAAAAAAACCGGCATACTACCCTGGATGGCAAATCCTTCAAAACTCGATATAGATAACAACTCACTCATACTGGCTCACTGCACAGTTCCAATTTCAATTGTAGATAATTATGTCATTCGTTCACATTTTGAATCGGGGATTGGAGTAGGAATTCAAGGAACTTTCCCCAAAGGTGATGTAACCATTTTCCGAATTGGAGGAAATGATCTGGATAAGGTGTGGCTGGCAACAGGCAAAATAATATCCACTTCTAAAGATGAGAATCTCTGCAGAACTCAGATCGAAGTAAAACTTAATTCAAATTATAATGTAATTGATCTATTAGTAGAACCGTTGGGAAATCATCTGATCATTGTACCGGGAAATTTTAAGGAATTGCCAATAGTATAGTCGTGTTTTAGAACTCTATCACAAAAACAGTATAACCATTATTGAAAATAAATTATCTGCTTTTTTAATAATGCTCAAACTGGAAATAAAAAAAACCTCTCAAAAAGAGAGGTTTTAAAATTTTGTTCTTTTATAATCAGTTATAGCATCTCTTCAATTTTATTGGCAATTTTATCTTTTCCAACCAACCCGATAACTTGAGATTTCACTTCTCCATCTTTGAAAAAAAGCAATGTAGGAATAGACATAATCTGATATTTAGCAGCAATTGAAGGACTGTCATCAATATTAAGTTTCACAACCTTGATCTTACCTTCATAATCAGCTGCCACACTTTCCAGTGTTGGTGTTAAAGCTTTACAAGGTCCACACCAGGGTGCCCAAAGATCAATGACAACAGGAAGTTCAGATTTTAATACTTCTTGTTCAAATGTATCTGCAGTAACTTCTAATATATTAATTTCTCCTATTCAATAACTGCCAAGATATCAGATCTGGAAATTATTAGTAATTTCTTATCTTCAATATCTACTTCAGTTCCGCCATATTTTGCATACAATATTTTATCACCTACCTTCACCAATTCCTTTAATTCCTCGTCAGTTCCAATAGCAATGATTTCACCTATTTGTGGTTTTTCCTTAGCAGTATCCGGAATAATAATTCCACCAACATTTTTCTCTGCCATTTCTTCTTTTACTTCGATAACAACTCTGTCATCCAATGGTTTTAATTTCATAATATCCTCCAACTTTTTTTATATTAATCTAATCTTTTTTTAATAATTAGCAAACCCTTTTTTAGATTGCCAGCTTTTTGCGTCAATAAAAAATATTACTTACTTTTCAGGCTGTTAACAATATCATTAAGATCAATATTTTCTTGTTCACCATCAGCAAGATTTTTCTTAATGATCTTACCTTTATTCAATTCATCTTCACCCAGGATCAAGGCAAATTCCGCACCTGTTTTATTAGCCATTTTCATCTGTGCATTCATGGAAGTTTTGTCAGAATTATATTCTACAGAGATACCACTTAATCTAAGATTATTTATTAATCTGAAAGCAGTTGCCCTGGCTTCATCACCTAATACTATAAAGTAAACTTTAGGATTTACAGGTTTTCCTAAAGAAAGTTTCTCTTCTTCCATAGAAAGCAGCAGCCTTTCGAAACCACCGGCAAAGCCTATGCCAGGTAGATTTTTCCCACCTAATTGTTCAGCTAATTTATCGTATCTTCCACCACCAATGAGTGTATTCTGTGCTCCCAGAGTCGTATCTATAAATTCAAAAGCAGTTTGTGTATAATAATCCAATCCTCTCACGATCTTAGGATTTACGATAAATGGGATATCCATCTGTTTCAAATATTCTTGAACTTGATCGAAATGAGCAGAGCATTCTTCATCCAGATAATCAAGCATGGAAGGAGCATCTTCGGTAATAACCTTACATGATTTTACTTTGCAGTCCAAAACTCTTTTAGGATTTTTCTTAAGTCTCCTGCGGCAATCGGAACAGAGATCGTTCTCAAATGGAGTAAAATATTCTTTTAAAGCTCTATCATAGTCTTTTGTACAATTTTCACATCCGATACTATTAATTTGAAGTTCAAAATTCTTAAGCCCAAGTTTGGAGAGAAACATATAGGCAAAAGCAATTACTTCAAAATCTACATAAGGATTTGTGCTGCCGATATTCTCAATGCCATACTGATAAAATTGACGGTAACGTCCCTTTTGAGGTCTATCATAACGAAACATGGGACCAAGATAATAGAGTTTGGACGAATTAGGTTTCAACGATAAACCATTCTCAATAAAAGACCGCACAACCGGAGCCGTCCCTTCCGGACGTAAGGCAAAGATCCTGCCCTTTTTATCTTCAAATTTGTACATTTCCTTTTCTACTATATCACTGGTCTCGCCTACACTTCGTTCGAAAATATCACTTCGTTCGAATATGGGAGTTATGATCTCTTTATAATTGAATTCACGCGCAACAGTCCTGAAAACATCTATTACAAATTGCCACTTGTAACTAATGTCGGGAAGTATATCGTAAGTTCCACGAGGTACTGAATACTTATTTGCCATTATTAATTCCTTCCCGAATGCTTTCGGGACTAATTCCTAATTCCTAATAGAATAGAGTGTGCACCTGCAATCGATACCTATTCCAATAATGAAAACAGCAGCCAGCTCAAACCAAGTAGACCAGCGGCACATCATGATAGCAATTTAGTGCTGCTCCCTTCCGGACCTGACACAGTTCAAAGCTCACAATTGCGCTGGGCTTGATCCTCAAAACCACTTACTGCCACAATAAAGAAAATCAATATTCTCAAACAGGAATTCAGCCCCACTATAGCGGATTGTGGGTTACAGGACACCGCTACCTTCCCGCCTAGCACACTAAAAGTAAATTTTTGTTTATAGGATTATGTGTCAAGTTTGCTATTTGATGATAATTTCTATTGTGAAATATCGTAGGAATTGATATCGCTTTGATTATTTCACAAAATGACACCCGATAGAATTAGAATTCTGCAGAGCAGATCTCACGATTATCGAAGCATTAACGACTGCATTGCGCAGGGAGATCATTTCACGATCCAATCTTGCTTTTTCGTAAAATTTAAAAATTCTATGAGAATAATATTCAAGATCAGATTTTGCCCGTTCCAAACCTTTTTTCGTACGGATTATCCCGGCATAGTTCCACATAGTCATCTGAATAGCCTTCCAATCCTGCACTAAAAGTAGTGGATCAAAGTCATCAACCTGATCCGGTTTTTTCCAATCGGGGATTGTATCAAACCTGGAATCTCTAATACTACTGTGATGTTTTGTGATATCATCTGCAGAAAGTTTTGCCCACAATAAACCTTCCAAAAGTGATGTAGAAGCAAGACGGTTGGCTCCATGCAATCCCGTACAGCTTACTTCACCAATTGCATAAAGATTATTGATCGATGTTCTACCTGCAAGATCAGCTTTCACCCCACCGCAAAAATAATGAGCTGCCGGGACAATTGGAATTGGTTGTTTCGTTATATCTATTCCACCAGACAGGCAAGTTTCATAGATTTTGGAAAATCTATTTTTCAGAGGGATCTCACCTTGATAATGAGAAGCAATATCCAAGAGCATATATTCGGATCCCGTTCTTCCCATCTCAGCATAGATAGCTCGAGCAACAACATCACGTGGTGCAAGATCTTTCAATTCAGGAGCATAACATTCCATGAAATTCTCACCTTCCAGATTTATGAGCTTTGCACCCTCTCCCCGCAAAGATTCTGAGATCAGAAATCTTTTGATATCTTTATGAAAGAAAGAGGTTGGATGGAATTGAATAAATTCTGCATTAATAATTTCCGCTCCTGCTCTATACGCCATACTCATTCCATCTCCAGATGCCAAGGAAGGATTTGTTGTATGTTGATACAGGTTTCCGATACCACCTGATGCTAAGATCACTTTATCAGAAAAGAGCGTGTTCACATCTCCTGTTTCATTATTCAAAACATAAACGCCCATCACTTCTCTATCATTGTATAACTCTTGAATATCTTCAGAATGATGTTCATTCGTTATCAGGTCGATCGCTGTATGATCACAATAGAATTCTATGCCAATTTTTTGGGAATACTCTATCAAACTCGATTCGATCTTATCCCCGGTATGATCAGCAAAATGCAGTATGCGACGATTGGAATGAGCAGCTTCTTCAGTATAATCCAGCTTACCTTCTGTCGTGGTAGAAAAATCTATCCCGATCTTATCAATGAAGAAATCAAATACCAGTTCAGGACCTTTCTCAGCAAAAAGATTAACAGCTTCAATGTTGTTATAATTACATCCAGCCGTAAAAATATCTTTTTTCAATTTCTCAGAGCTATCACCTTTTTTCCAGGCAATTATTCCACCTTGAGCATAATTTGTATTAGTTTCAGAAATCTCTTTTTCTTTGGTTATAACTGCAACAGTTAGACCTGACTCCTGCAGATGAATAGCTGCAGATAACCCTGAGATCCCGCTGCCAATAACTATCACATCAAATTTCTTTCTCATCTTATCCTTCAACTATCTCGATCATCTTCTTAAGGGATCTTCTAGCATTGACCTGACTAACTTCATCAATTTTAATCTGATTTTTCAATTCACTTTTCCCATTGATAAATTGGTCAATATTATAAAGGGTTTCATATAAATTTTCTACCGTAATTTTAGCCATATTCTGGCAAATTGAGTTTCTTAAAGGAACTATCGTTTTATCGGGAAACTCTTTTGCGATTCTCTCCACAAAATGGAATTCCGTTCCGACACACCAGATTGAGTCAGGAGGAGAATTCTTGATTTCAGTATAGATCTTTGCTGTTGAACCAGACACATCCGCTATGTTAACGATCGCTTCATCACACTCAGGATGAACGATGATCTTTCCCTTTTTATATGTCCTTTTAAATTCTTCAACATCGCTCATAGTAAACCTTTTATGTACACGGCAATTTCCATCCCAGATAAATAGTTTGGGAGAGTCAGACTGATCCATCATTGTAAAAGTGAAATCTTTTTTTACTTTGATGATCTCATTTTGCAGCAAGTCAAGTTCATGAGCAGTATTAATTCCCAGGTTATAATCCGGTGCAAAGAAGACCGATCTTCCTTGTGATAAAAAATAATTAACTATCTTTTTTGCATTGGAACTAGTACAAACCGAACCATCAAATTTACCGCAAATCTCTTTTACCTCGCTCGTTGAATTCATATAGACAACTGGGGCGATCTTGTTTTTTGTAAATTTAGCTATTCTGTTTAAAGCTTCATCCATCTGCCTTTTGTTGATATGATCTGCAAGTGGACAACCGGCAGATAGATCCGGGAGTATAATTTTCTGATTTTTTCCCGTTAATACTTCTGCTCCTTCTGCCATGAATCTAACTCCACAAAACACAATAAATTCTGATTTCTTCTTACTGCAGTCAACTGCAAGTTTATAAGAATCACCAATAAAATCAGCCAGAGCAACAATGTCTGACGTTTGATAATGATGTGCTGGTATCACAACTCGCGATCCCAATTTAGTTTTTAATTTTTTTATCTTTTCGATAACATTCATTTTATCCCTCTTTTTAGAGAAAAGTCAAAAGCTTTAATTGTGTGTGTAAGTTCACCCACAGAGATGTAATCAACTCCTGTTTGGGAAACTTCTGAAATTCTATCTAATGTCATATTTCCAGAAGCTTCTGTTTCAGCCCTTTTAGAAATCAATTTAACAGCTTTCTGCATCATCTCCAAGTTCATATTATCAAGCATGATCCTGTCAGCTCCGGAATCTAAGGCTTGCTGAACTTCATATATATTCCTGGTTTCAACTTCTATCTGAAATTTATTTCCCCATTTATTTCTGATTTTTTTCACTGCTTTTCCGATACTACCTGCTGCATCAATGTGATTATCTTTGATCATTACCATATCATATAACCCCATCCTGTGGTTCTCTCCACCACCGCAACGAACAGCATATTTCTGCATTTTTCTTAAGCCGGGTAGAGTTTTCCTCGTATCCAGTATTTTTGTTTTTCCTTTGGTTAATTTCACAAATTCATTTGTTTTGGTAGCTATTCCGCTTAAATGTGAAAGCAGATTCAGAGCTGTTCTTTCAGCTTGTAATATAGCTGCCACTTTCCCCTGAATTGTTGCAATAATTTCGTTGCTCCGGATTTTATCTCCATCCTGAAAATCAGTTTTAATTATAATTTCCGGATCAACTGCAAGGAATGTTTTTTCAAAGATCTCGATACCACAGAGAATTCCTGTATCCTTGGCAAGTAGATAAAAATGATCTTCTTCATTCTGGAAGATAGCGGAACTGGTTACATCTTCCATCTCATTAAGATCTTCTTTAAAAGCAATTTTAATTAATTCCAAAATTTGATCTTTCATATTATCTCTCTTTCTCCGAATCCATATTTTTAGATGACTTTAATTGTATTTGTACTGTTAATTATTCAGTAAAAGTGTTTTCCAAAAAGTCAAGCCAACCAGTCTCAGTAAATCTCAACTGCTGGTATTCCTCTCGCCGGGTATCAAAGAAGTATTGTGTCTCTTCATCTGGAAACCAGATTATTGCTGCTCCAACATCATCTGATGTGTAACCGGTTGGATAGTCATCTGTATTCTGGAAAATATAGCAAGATTCGATCGTTGTTAATAATTCATCTGCCATTGTTTCAAGTTGTTCATCTTCAGTATTATCGCTGACGATTGTGAAGAACTCTTTAATATCAACATCTAAGGGTGGATTTGTAAATCCCCCATCATTAAATTCTAAGCATTGCTGTCGACTCTCAACAAAGATCTCAGCATTAGCCGAATCAGAATAAACTGCTGTAAATTCTTCCAGCTTTGTAAGCATCCCATCAAATTCATTAGTCTTTAATACAGAACAGGAAAATTGATCTACCCCAACCAGACCGTCGTAATACTGATGATATTGAAATCCTATTTCCAGACATAAGTTTTCAGTATTTGTCTGTCCTTCCCAAGCTGTAAATATTTCAGCATAGGGAAATCCAACGGAGTTGACACCATCCTCAGAGGCAATTATATATTTTGTATAATCTGCAACTTCAGCGGCAACTTCTACGGTTTGCATATTACAGGCATCAAAGATAAGAATTTCCAAATGTTCATTAATGTTTTTTATTCCTCGCCTTATCTCACCATCTGCAATACTAATGTAATTTCCAGATTCTACATCTTTACAGAAATTATGATACCAGCCATTCCCATGTGACCAGAGAACCAGCGCTTGTTTTTCAGATGGATATTTATTAAATCCCCAATTAGCAAAAGAAGTTATTTCGTTTTCATCACCACTGTCAATTTCACCCAGGTAGGAAATCTGTTCCATTAATTCCGGATAGATGTGATATCTATAAGCAGCAGGAGGATTATTGGAAGAACTGTGATCCACCTGCACAATGACATTTATATTATCTGAGAATTCTGCCTGCATCATATCTTCTATATCAGCTAATGCATCCAGATTCAACCCATTATCAGCAGCCATGTAGACCAAAATAGTCCAATCACTTTCATTTTTTATGCTGCAGCTAATCAGGATACTGATCAGGAAAAATAGTAAGATAATTTTCTTCATAATAATTAGTTACTTTTACCGTTATACATCTTTATTGATAATCCTTTGCTACTTCAATACCTTTTAACACTCGTACGCCTCCCTGGGTAAGAGCTTCCATCTCTTTTTCTCCCGGGATGATAAAGGTTTTAGCAATAAAAGAAGTTCTCTCTTTCAATGCTTTGGTAACATATTCGTTATAGGCAAGCCCTCCGGTAAAGAAAATACCATCAACCTTACCCTTTAGTACTGTTGCACAGGCACCGATCTCTTTGGAAATCTGATAGAGCATTGCATCAAAGACAAGTTTAGCCTTAAGATCACCTTTTTTTATCCGCTCAATTATTTCAGCTCCGTTATCAGAGCCAAGATAGGCAATAAGACCACCGGTCTTCGTAAGCATATTGATCATCTCTTTATGTGTATATTTACCTGAGAAAGCCATCTCCAGCAGATCACCAATCGGCAGAGCTCCGGAACGTTGAGGTGAGAATGGTCCCATTCCCAGCACTGCATTATTGACATCTACCATCTTTCCCTTTTTGATCGCAGCAACACTTATGCCACCGCCCATATGCACACCGATAAGATCTATATCTGCAAATTTTTTATCTAACTGTTCTGCAACACTTATGCCGCAGTAACGCAGATTAAGTGCATGAAGGAGAGACTGTCTCTCGATTTCCGGGCATCCTGAGATGCGGGCAATATCTTCAAATTCGTCCACAGTAACAGAATCGACAATAAAAGCTGGAACACCTGTTTCCTCAGCTATTGATCCGGCAATAAAAGCTCCCAGATTAGAAGCATGGATACGTCCCCACAAACTTGGATCCTTAAGGTCTTTCAGCATCGTTTCATTCACCTTGTATGTTCCGCTGGCAATTGCTTTTATCAGCCCACCTCTTCCTACTACCGCTTCAATTGATGACAGTTCTACTTCATGTTTTATAAGGGCTTTGAGAACAAGTTCTTTTCTGAATTCATACTGCTCAATTATACCTGCGAATTCAGCAATTTTACCAGCATCGTGCCTTAATGTCTCAACAAAAACAGGTTTTTCATCATCAAAAACAGCTATCTTGGTTGAAGTTGAGCCTGGATTAATTGCTAATACACGATATTCCATAAATAAACTCCTAAATATTTTTTTGGACAATTTGTTGATTTCCAGCTTTCAAGTCAATTGTTTTCTCTACTGCTGATCATAGCAAAATAACTACTAAACCGTCCTTAAATTCACTAATTTCTAACGCTATGAAGTAAGCATTAACCTCCCTTTTTCACTAGTTTAAGATCCTTGTTAAATGCTTTTGATTTTCACAATTGGAGCAGTTCACAAAATATTTGACACAATGACTCTGGAAAAAATTAATGACAAATGAGGTTTAGATGAATATTATTAATAATAAGACAGGCTGGATCGAAGTGATTTGCGGTAGTATGTTCAGTGGTAAAACCGAAGAGCTTATCCGTCGTGTACACCGTGCTGAATATGCAAGACGCAAGATACAGGTTTTCAAACCAGAGATCGATGACCGCTATGAGAAAGATCATATCGTATCACATAGCAAAATGAAAACTCCTTCACAGATTGTGAAAACCGCCCAGGAAATTAACGATCTTGTAAAATACGATACAGAGATCATTGCTATTGACGAAGCTCAGTTCTTTGATGATAATATTGTTACTATCTGCAACAAACTGGCAGACAATGGAAAACGTGTTATTGTAGCCGGACTTGATCAGGATTACAGTGGGAAACCTTTCGGTCCTATGCCGCAGCTTCTGGCAATTGCAGAATATGTGTCTAAACTTAATGCTATATGTGTAAAATGCGGCAACCCGGCCAGTAGAACTCAAAGACTTACCAAAAATAAAGAGACAGTAGTTGTCGGAGCAACCGATATATACGAAGCACGTTGCAGAAACTGTCACGAGGTTTTATAAAGATGAGAGTACTTTTAGCTCAAGCTGTTCAATTATATATCATTCTGATTATCCTCAGAGCTGTTATCTCATGGTTCCGGATAAATCCTGTAGGACAATTTTTTAAGATCTATTTATTTATAATTCAAATAACCGAACCAGTTATGAAACCTGCAAGAGAGCTTTTAAATAAGATACTTCCTGCCTCTCCTGTTGATTTTTCACCTATACTGGTAATCCTTGTACTAAATTTTTTAAGAAATATCTTACTGGGATTATAAGCGGGGAGATCAAATGTTAGAAAAAATAAAAACGGCTGCTCACTATCTTTCAAAGCAGATAGGATTTAAGCCGGAGATCGGATTAGTTCTGGGAACAGGATTGAATTCAATCGCTGAAATGCTGGAAGATCCGATAAAAATATCCTACCAGGATATTCCAGGTTGGAAAGCTTCTACAGCACCTTCACATCAGGGATTGCTTTTAGCTGGAAAATTGAGCAATAAAAATATAATTATTCTTCAGGGAAGACTTCACTTCTATGAAGGATATTCCATGCAGGAGATAACATTCCCGATAAGAGTATTAAAAGAACTCGGAATAGACAAGCTGATAGTTACTAATGCTGCTGGAAGTTTGAACGAGAAAATGGTTCCGGGAAATATTGTGATGTTAAATGACCATATAAACTGGATGGGGAATAATCCGCTGATAGGTGAGAATAATGATGAATTGGGAAGTAGATTTCCCAGTATGCACCAGCCTTATGATACAAAATATATTGCTACGGCACACAAAATAGCAAAATTGAATAATTTTACTTTACAGGATGGTGTCTATCTTGCACTTTCCGGTCCGAGTTTGGAAACTAAGGCAGAATGTAAAATGCTGGCAAAGATGGGAGCTGATTTGGTCGGAATGTCTACCGTGCCCGAAGTCATTGTTGCGGTCCATTCCAACATAAAAGTCATCGGAATTTCCATTGTAACTAATCTAAGCAATATTTTTCATTCTAAGCCGCATACTCAGGAAGAGATCAGGGCTAATGCAGCTAAAGCAAAAAGTGATCTTGAAATTCTAATAATAGAATTACTCAAGAAAATATAGAAGAGGAAATAGTTATGGAAGCAAAACAGTTATCTGAAAAAAGACTTGAGAAGTATAAAGAAATTCTTCTTAAAGAAAAGGAAGAGACACAGCAAATTATAAATGCCATAAACGATATTCAAAAACGTGGCTCAAAAGACGGAAATGGTGATCTTTCTGCTTATTCACAGCATCAGGCAGATCTAGGTTCCGATACTGATGAATCTGAACGCCGGGTCTACATGCTGGATAAAGAGATAAATACCATTAAATTGATCAACAATGCTCTTAAAAGAATATATGATAAGACTTATGGTGTTTGTGAGATCTGTGGTGATCTTATTCCTGCTAATCGCCTTAAGATAATACCTTATGCTAAATACTGTATTAAATGTAAGGAAGAAGAAGAAGAAAGAAAGAGAAGAAGAAAATAGTGAAGAAATTATATAAAATACTTCCTTACTATTGGGTATCTCTTATTCTGATCCTGCTTGACCAGATATCAAAATTTGCTGTAAGGAATTCTATCGAACCAAACCAGATAATAAAAATAACTCCAAAATTTATCTGGCTTACTTTTGTTCAGAATACCGGAGCTGCTTTTAGTTTTTCTTTCGGTAATCCCATAGTCAACAGAATACTATTTATCACTATTTCGTTCATTGCAATAATTTTTGTTATCTATTTAGCCTCTAAAAGCAAAAACAAACTAGAACTATTTTCCTTTGCACTTATCCTCGGAGGTGCGATTGGGAATCTTATAGACAGAATAATTTGGGGAAGTGTCACCGATTTTATCTGGTGCGATTTCCCTGATTTCATTATGATCCGGTGGCCTGTTTTTAATGTAGCGGATAGTTCCATTGTGATCGCAATTGTATTAATGATAATTTCAACGATATTTCAAAAACAAACACATGAGGAGAAAGAATGAAGAACACATTTATTATTATATTTTTCTTAGCTACAACTTTAGTATTTGCCCAGGATATTACACCAATTGCAAATATACAAGATAGCGTAAGCGTTTATAATGGACAAGATGTTACAATAGAAGGTGTAATCACAATAGGAGCAGGTATTTCAAATAACAATCTGCTGAACGCTTTCATCCAAGATAACTCGGGAAAAGGTATCCTGCTTTTTGATTATGATATTACCTCGGCATACGAGACTGATATAATTCGCGGAAATATGCTGCGTGTAACTGGCGAAGTTTCTGAATATGATTCTGTTACAGAGTTGAAAGATTTTACCTATACTGTTATTAGTTCAGGAAATCCTGATCCCGTAGCTACTGTTCTTGATCTGGGAACTAATAATGATATTTATGAAGGAACTTTAGTACAGGTTACAGGCACAATCGTTGATAAGTATTATGCTGGTGGTGGAACTAATCTCAATATAAAAGATGAAGACAATAATCAAGTAACCGTACGTGTTTGGGACTCAACTGGTATTGAGTTAGATGATTATGCAGAAGGATATATCTTGGAAGCTCGTGGTGCTGGTGGAATGTATAATGGAGATTTTCAGATCTTAGTAGGTTATCAGGATCATCTAGGGGAAGGAGAATTCGTTATCTACCCATACGGTGATATCAGCGAAAGAATCCCGGGAGAACCCGTAAATATTACATTCACATATCCTCTGGAATTCGCTAATGTTATCA
>JAVCCH010000131.1 GCA_030765535.1 Candidatus Tenebribacter davisii | reverse complement strand
TAAGTTAAGAAAAAAGCAATTACAAGATCAGATCGAAACAGAACTAAAACCAGTTCTCAGAGATAAGGACTTTGAGCTATTCAAATTTGAACTAGTTTATGATCTTGTAAAGAGAATAGCTCAAAAGTTTAGTAATAATTAGTATTCAATCATCACTATTTTTTAAGAAAAATATTTTAAACACATTTGAGGATTTAGGTGTCATAGTAGGTGAGAGGAAGAGGAGTGATGCAGAATTGATTGTAGCATATAGAGGTGGTAATATGGATGCTTTCCAGATATTTTATGGGAAGTACAAGGATCCACTCTATACTTTTTTGCACAATAGAAGCAGGGAAGATGCAAGAGATATCTTTCAAGAAACATTTATTAAATTCATTGATACTGTTGCTCAGAAAGAGATCACCAATCCTAAAGCATATTTATTTCAAATCGCTATGAATTTGGTCCGCAATACCAGCCGCAAAGCAAAAGTAATTTCTCTCAGTGATGAGTTTGATATTCCTGATATTGAAACGGAAGAAGATGAACTTATTAGTGAAGAGACTTTTAAAGAATCATTATCGTATCTGGCAAAAGAAAAACCGCTTTTATATGATGTTCTGCATCTGCACATCTTTGGCAAAATGACTTTTGAAGAGATTGGGAAAATAAAAGAAATTAGCAAAGATACTATTGCTTCACGTTATCGTTATGCTCTAAATTATTTAAGAAAGTTTTTACAGAATGATCAGCTTCAACCTAGGGAGGTGAATAATGTTTAAGGATCAAATACTGAAAAAAGGTATGCACAAAGCACCGGACGATCTGGGAATAGAAATCTTGCTTTATGCTGCTGAAAATATAAAAAATGAAGAGGAATCAGGAAATGAATTTACCAACTATCTAAGTTGGTTGCCATTTGTTGGGTCTCTATTATTATTAAGAGATCTTCTCTCAGGACAGAAGATCAGGATCAGTCCGGTTTTAGAAATTTAATTAAATTAAAATGAGTTCTGCATGATAGAGTGTTTTTTGTCATCCTGACGAATCTTGCATGTTGTTCTTTGGAAGGATCTTTGTTAATAATGAGATTTTTTGTGAGAGAATTCTACGAAGAATTCCTCCAGCCTTTGTACAACTTTGGCTTGGCAGGCAGAAAGACAGCATTTTTTCATTCTGCAGAATCCTTTTAAATTAGAAATAATGGAGGAAATATGAAAGATAAACACAAAAAATTTATTCCGCTGTTCATCCTTTTGGGAATTGGAATAGCATTTCTGGTAGGATGGGTTGTGCAGTTGTTATGGAACGCAACGATCACACCGATCTTTAACTCAAATCCAATTACATATTGGCAGGGAATTATGATCTTGCTACTATTTAAGATCTTGTTCAGCTCAAACTACAAAGTTTACAAAGAACAACACAAGAAAATACATCATCAGCAACCGGAATTTATTCGTAAGAATTTCGAGGAAGAAAATGATGAGGATTTAAGCTCGGATAGTTCTTAACAAAAGAGTAAAGAAAAAGCCTTTTGAATTATGATCAAAAGGCTTTTCTATATACTTTAAAGATTAAATTTTATAGTGGCTGATTTTCAATATGAACTGTCTCCTGATATTCTGAACTGTCAAAAGCGAGGATCGGGAAAAAGATAAAAGGAAGAAGTATTAACCCAATTCCAAAACCTGTTCCTTTCCTAAAAGCTTTAGCTATGTCGAGACAAAAAATGATATACATAATTGGAGAGAAAAAGAACCATAATATAATCCACCAAATTGGTCTATCTGTAATTTCCAACACTAGAATTATGCTATAGATTGGAATAATGCATCCCCAACCTGGTTTACCAGCCTTAACAAAAATCTTCCACATAACGACTATCATGAAAATAATTAATGCGTAATAAAAGATCCAGAAAACTATTCCGGGTCCCGAATTCATTTCCGAAGCATACATGTTATCATACATAATTCCCTCCTATTCATATTTAATTAAAATAT
Organism: Candidatus Tenebribacter davisii; assembly: GCA_030765535.1. Classification (GTDB taxonomy): domain Bacteria; phylum Cloacimonadota; class Cloacimonadia; order Cloacimonadales; family TCS61; genus Tenebribacter; species Tenebribacter davisii. The sequence goes on along the minus strand of JAVCCH010000131.1, from coordinate 1,368 downwards.
TGAGTTAAGTTATTTTAGGTCAAGATTTTTATGTCATTAATATATAATTATTTTTGGTCTAGTTACTCCTGCTCTAATCTGAGTATGACCATTAATGTAGATATTATTACCAATATTTTCTATAAAAGTCTTAAGATAATCACTATTCATTTCAAAATTCCCGAATCCTTCGGTAATAATAAGAGGGAATGGAATATCCTCGTTCCCTGTAAGAGCAACTCCAATTTCCTTACCAAGGAATTTTACTAGATCAACACTATCAATGGATGGTGCAATGATGCCCTTGATCTTTTGATTAATTGCCATGTTTAGAATTTCATTATCAATTTTTTGTGTGAAAACCAGGATATCGTCATTGCTGCAATTTTCAATTTCAGAAATGTTCTCGATGTATTTCAGTTTCCCATTTGCCTCTGTTCCAAATCCAATAATTCCATTCAGAGTTAAACCATCATATGAAATTATTGCGGAAGTTTTCTCCTCTACCCTTTCAATTTTACCGGTAATTCCAGCTTTCAATTGATACGGTTCTTTGTCATATCGTACAGTGACTATACCTGTTTGCAAATTCACATCTTTGATAGTTCCAGTTGTTGGTGAAGAGACGATTGAAGGCAAAGCTGTGTTTTTATCAAAGATCCTGGAAGCTAAAGTATCACCTGCATAAACAAAATCACCCTCACCCTTTTTCATATAAGCTTTGATCTGTTTTGGCAGGACATTAAGCCTTTTAGCAATATTGATTTTCCTGGGTTTGGTAGAGTAATCCTGGATCTCGCGCATAATAATAGTACCTGAATCTAAATTTATTTTTTCTACTTTTCCTCGTACAGGTGAATCAAAATAGAAATGTTGGAATTGAAGTTCCTGGATTAAAGATCTGTCGCCGATCTCAACAATACGTTGACCAAATTTAACTTCATCACCTTCTTTAATTCGAAGAGACTTCTCAATATTGGTGCTATCCAAGTGAAGATAAATTTTATCAAATAGTGAGATCACGTAGACTCTAGGTGGATCAAATAGATTTTCACCAATAATTGTATCACTTGTTACTTCATCACCAGGTTTCACAAAGATATTTCCTTCATAAGGGAGTGAAACTTTATGTTCTTGAGTACCAGTAATTATCTGTTTCTGCTTTATGAAGCTCTTAAAACTTTCTTCAATAGCTGGAATTTCTTTAAATTGCTGAAAAAGCTGCAATGCCTTGTTTTCTGAGTTAAAATCATCTTTCTGAAAGGCGTCAATATAGATTGGGAGATCGGTTGTAAATTTCAATCCTCGTCCTTGTTCATTCAGATAAATTCCTTTTTCCAGAGTGATAGTAACAACTCGATCCATTCCCTTTTCATTGGAAAGATAAAG
>JAVCCH010000019.1 GCA_030765535.1 Candidatus Tenebribacter davisii | reverse complement strand
GGGCAAAAAGTTGTTCTGTAGATTGCGTTGGATTATAACTTTTCATCAGTGCCACTGCACCCGAAACAATGGGTGAAGCCATAGAAGTACCACTCAAGGAATTGTAATTCCCATTGGGAACGGTACTGTAGATTCCAACTCCAGGTGCTTTTATTTCATAATTGTGACCATAAGGATTTCCTGAAACAGCAGGTCCTGAAGGGTCAATGTTGGAGCAGTTTGCTAATCTTCCACTATGATTACTTGCTTGAATTCCAAGAACAAATGAATAACAAGCGGGATACATTGGTGCATAAATCGGAGCAGGTGGATAAGGTGGATCAATTTTATAACCATCATTACCGGCTGCGGCAACTAAAACTGAATAAGCATAAGCGTTTTCCAGAGCTGTTTTCACTGTCATGGATTCACCATAACTACCAAGACTCATATTAATAGCAGTTGCCCCATTGTTTGCCGCATAATCTATGGCAGCAGCAAGATCACTGGAACTTCCATAACCAGAACTCTGTAACATCTTTACAGGCATTATTTTTGCATTCCAGGCAATTCCTGCAATACCTACGTCATTATCTGTTTCTGCCGCGGCAATTCCTGCTACATGTGTTCCATGGCTGTTGTCGTCATTGGGATCATTATCATCATTAACATAATCCCAGCCGCGAATATCATCAACATAGCCATTGCCATCATCATCAATACCGTTACCTGGTATTTCATCTGAATTATTCCAGATATTGGCATCAAGATCAGGATGATCCCAATCTACCCCAGTATCGATGATCGCTATTACCTGAGTTGTATCACATGTAGTTAAATCCCAGGCTGCCGGCGCATTCACTTCGTCAATATGCCATTGGCTGCCATCCTGGTACAGAGGATCATCAGGATAAGTTTCCATTGTATAAACAAAGTAGTTAGGTTCTGCAAATTCTACGTTGGGGTCTTGTTCATATTCTTCGATAGCTTCATTAATATCAGTGTCTTCAGGTACGGTTATCTCGTAGATATTAAAGAGTTGAGGAACTTCGATTGTTTCACCTTTGTAGGTTCTAATATATTTATTCTCAGTTCTTTTCTCGGATGTCTTGAAGACCTGCTTCATTTCAGAGACCTGCCATCTACTGTTTAGATCATCCAGAGAATTGATGCCTGTTTCTACCAATCCTCTATTGCTAATTAATTCCAGTTCTACTTCATCATTGAATTTTACAAGTATCTCTCCCGGTTTGAATTCAGGATTGTTAGGATCCAGTTGGTGACTGAAGTTTGTTGATGCAAATCCTATAATGAATGACCAAAATAAAAATAATGAAATAATAATTCTCTTAAACATGTGTTCTCCTTTGTTTTAACAGTAGCATCTTCTTTGTCTTTTGATGTTTTCCAGTTTCAATTCTGTAAAAATATACACTTGAAGCAACGCTCTTGTTACTGCTGTCTTTGCCATACCAATAAAAGTGATGATAACCGGCAGGTTGATCTTTCCCTTAATTTATGTATTTTTTCTTGCGGCTTTTCATCGAAGATAAGTGAAAATTCCAGATCATCAAAATCTTTATACATAGTTAATCCTTTCCTCCTATTTCATCAAAACTGCTTTTTTTACTTCTTTAGTTGTCTTACTCTCAAAATATATCAGATAAATCCCACTTCCTAATTTATTTGCCGTCCAGTAGAAAACATGTTGTCCCACCTCAATATCACTGTTTACTAAAGTCTCAACCTTTTGTCCTCTAATATTATAAACCTCCAACAAAACACTCCCTTTTTCGGTAATTTCATACTGTATTTCCGTTGTCGGATTAAATGGATTAGGGCAAATTGTAATCTGGGGTAGATTTTTAGTGATTATTTCGTCCTCTGTGTGCGGTAAGGTAATGATTATTGGATTTTCGAAATTTCCGTTGATCATATCTGAATTATAAGAAAATGAATAATCTAACAAAATTTCCTTACTATCCTTTTTTGCTTTGTAATATATCAGAAAATCTTCCTCATAAATTTCATTACTATAGACCATAACACAATAAAATTTTCTACCTAATTGAAGTGTATAATCCAAAAGTTCACTTCTACCCCTCAACTCATCTTTACAATATACAAGTAATTCAGATTGCTCAGGAATTTCCTGTTCGGAAGATATCACCAGTGAACCATTAAATTCATACGCGTGAGGATCAAAGTCTCTTTTTGAAAACAATCCCATCTTTTCTTGTATTTTGCTGTTATTGTTATTGTTATTGAAATTAGGTAGAGGATAATAAAATGTGCAATTTTCACTGGCTTCCAGTATGTATCCTTGTGATGGGGATAAGATTTCCAAAGGACCAAACCAGCCAGACCCAGGATAGAAAGTTGCAAAATGTGTTTGATTCTTGATAAATGTGGCGTTTTCTTCTAAGTCAGATAGGGCATAATTTAGAATTTCTGTCTCTTGTGGAGCATAAGATATCCAGTTCCAGCCAGGAAAGATGTTATATCCCATTTGAACAGGATCAACTGGTGTTCCCGTGATCTCAAGTGTATTTCCCTCTAACATATTTATCATATACATTGAAAATTTGTCAAACACACCCAAAGTCCCAAACCAGCCGACCCCTGAATAATAAAGCGCACAATTTACCTGGTTCTTGATGCAATTCCCTGATTCTCCTATGGAATTTAGAACCTCATTAATCTCCATATTTGAATTCTGTAAGTTAAATGAAAACCAGTTCCAACCAGTTAATAAAGGAATTTCATTAGTGATTTCTGGCACAATAATTTCCAGGTTTCCATTAGAATAACCTGTAAGTATATTTTGTGAAAAGGCATTACCAATTATTGGATTTTCAATTTCCAATGTATAAGTACCTGGTATCATTCCACAATCAACTTGAAAATCCAAAACACTTCCAGAATTTCCTAAAAATGAAGCATTGGAAAAGGAATATGTAAATACTCTTAACACATTATTACTTAATTGTGAAATTGATAGTAAATGATCAACTGATCTATCTGTTAAAATGGCTGAATTATCAATATATACTACATTACTAGGTAAATTAATATCAGTTTGAAATGCTATAAAACTCTCATTATTTTCTATATGCAAAGAAATGGTAACCTCTTCTCCAACAATCCCTGAAACATCAGGTATCAGCATAATGTTTTGAGAGAATAAAACTACTTCAAATATCATCAACATAATTATGAATAAGTACTTTTTCATAAAAAACCTACTTCTTACTATAATTTATTTTTACACCAATGACTCCTATTATTTCATAATATGAAATTTTAAGTAAGTATTCAATTTACTTGAATATTATACAATATCCTTAAAACACCAATATTTTTATAATTCAATATCATCTAGTTGATAAATACATTGTAAAATAAATTAAGCTTTAGTAAAGTAGCATTTTGTTTAATCAACATTGTTTTTAGCAGCTTAGACATCCTTTGCCAAAAAAAACAAATTACACACAAGACAATTAGTAAATTTTAATATATATAAGTCAAGATATTTATTCATATAATGGCATTACTCTGATGGAGACTGTTCAACATCAGGCAATCCTTTCCAGTACTTCCTTTTTGATAAGATAGATAATACGGTACGCATTGATGTTTTCTACAAAAAATTTAAAATATCACTATTATTAAAAAATATATT
>JAVCCH010000097.1 GCA_030765535.1 Candidatus Tenebribacter davisii | reverse complement strand
GTCTCCCGGCATTGTTACGATCGTTCTTTTACTCATTTTCTTTTCTCCTCGTTTTATTTTATCAGTATCATTTTATTTGTTTTTTCGAAATTATTTGTTTTCAATCTATAAAAATACAAGCCAGATGTAACTGGTTTATTGTTGTTATCAGAGTCGTTCCATATTATAGAATAATTAAGATGTCTGACTTTATTGAAGGAAGCATTTGCAAAAAGCAGAGAGAATAAAAATACTATTATTAGAATTAGTCTTAGTTTTTTCATAAAAATAATTCCTGCTATTTTTTATTATCGCGTCTAATCAATCTTATGAACATATATTAAAACAACACTCCAAAGATATGCCTGGGAACATTTAAATAATTCTATTGTGAAATATTCCTTGTCCACTGAATATTCTATTTTTCCACTTTTCTAATTGTATCCAAGATGGTTCCATCGATCCACTCAACAACTGCAACAGCTTCATCAGAGAGTTTCGGTTTATTTGGTATTCCACAGATACTATCTATTTCTTTCTTCAAATCATGAATATCACGAATAGGAAGACCGGAATTCTTTGTTGCCTCTATAAGATCCTTTCTGAGGGGATTGATACAAATACCGCGTTCAGTAACAATTACATCAACCAGTTCTCCCGGGGCAACAAGAGTTGTAACTTCATCTTTTATCACAGGAATTCTATCTCTGAACGATGGTACTGCGAGTATTGTGCATTTTGCCAGCATGCAATTCTGGAAACCACCTATACCGTGCAGCATCCTTCCATCACTATGTGAAACACAATTAGCATTGAAATTTACATCAACTTCAGTACTCCCCAAAACGATTACATCAGACATTCTGGCTATATTCCCCTTGGCATGAAAATCATAAATTTCAAAGATTCCTACTGGTATATGATTAGGATTATCCCGCAGTGATGCAATAGCTTCTAATCCAAAGGTTTGCCCATCAAAAATAAATTCAGTAAGACCCTCTTTCATCATATCTACCAGGAATTTTGTACTGCCTCCAACCACGCTTTTCGCCTTGATACCTTTTTCTTTCATCATTTCCTTTATAAAGTGAACAAAAGCAAGTGATGTACCTCCTGCGCCAGCTTGGAAATTCATACCATTTTTTAATATACCGGCAGCTTCCACAAATTTTGCACAATATTCTGCAATAAGAAGTCTATCAGGACTTTTTGTGATCCTGGTCGTTCCTGATACAATCTTTTCAGGGTTACCAATTTCATCGAGAATAACAACGAAATCTACATCATTACCCATTATCTCCCAGGGATAGCAGGGGAAATCGACCAATGAATCTGTAACAACAATAGTTCTATCTGCATATTTTACATCTGCCTTTGTAAAGGCCATTGGTCCAAAAGGATGTTTTCCCATTACTCCATTTGAGTTTCCGGTCATATCGGATGCAGATGCTGCCATAACAGCAATATCAATATGAAGTTCTCCATCTGCAACAGCTCGATATCTTCCACCATGACTTCTTAAATAGCCAAGTCCAGTCATTTTGCCATGACTGCAGAAATTTCCTAATGGTCCATTTAGACTTCCCTCTATGTGATGAACTACACCTGATTCTATATGTTTAATAATAGGTTTATGACATGGGAAGGCTGCGCTGGGTACCCAAATCAAATTTTTAATTCCAAGTTCTGCTGCAATATCAAAAACCATATTGGCAACATAGTCTCCATCTCTATAATGATGATGTGTTGAGATCGTCATTCCATCTTTTAACCCTGATTTTATAAGAGCTTCTTTCAAAGTCTTGATAATCTTATTTCCATCTTTCGGGTAATCAATACAAGTTGGAACACGGGGAGCAGCACCTTTATGAGTAGGTCTGTATTTATTAACGCCTTTAAATGGAATAACCTTTTTCCCATTCACAATAGTTGGAACCATTCTTCCAGCTGCGTTAATTACAAATTTATCTGCTTTTTTCATTATAATTTCCCTCCGATCTTTGCCAGTTCAAGAGTTTGCTGAGCTCTTTTCACAACAGGTGCATCAATCATTTTAGAACCAAGAGAAACAACTCCAAGCCCTTTTTCTTTTGCTTCATTATAAGCCTTAATAATTTTCTGTGCTTTATCAATTTCTTTTTCATTTGGAGCATAATTTTCATGAATTATGGGAATTTGGCGCGGATGAATACAACCCATCCCAGCAAAACCGAGTGATTTAGAGACTAGAACATTTTGTTTGAGGGCTTCCATATCATTAATATCAGAAAAGACTGAATCAATTGGCTGGATCTTTGCTGCATGTGCTGAATTCACAACTTGTGAACGGGCAAAAAATGTTTCAGTTCCTTCTTTAGTCCTTTGTGTACCCAAATCTGCTGTATAATCTTCTAATCCAATAGCAAGTGCAACTACATTTTCGGCACAGGCAATCTGATAAGAATTAATGACTCCCAGTGCACTTTCAATAATTGGCATTAACCAAATTTCATATTTTATTTTTTTCTCTTTTTTTATTTCTGCAATTTTATGATTTACAGCTTTGATCTGCTCAGCTGATTCACATTTTGGAACAAGTATCAGGTTTACATTGTGAGGAACAATATAATCTAGATCATCAAGTCCCATAGGAAGTTGATTAATACGGACCATTCTCTCAGCACCGTAGAAATTTACTGATCGGAGTGCATTCCTGACAAGAATTGTCGCCTCTTTCTTTTTAACAGGGGCAACTGAATCCTCCAGATCAAGAATTATTCCATCGGGTTTATGTATTCCGGCATTAAGAGCTAATTTTGGAGTATTTCCCGGGAGATAGAGTCGAGATCTGCGATATCGATCTTTGTTTGTGTGATTCGTATTCTCAGGAATGGCAGGTAACAAATATTCTTTATCGGTATCAACTGCTTGCTTTACAGCAGCTTCAATACGAGCAGCGATAACATAATCTAGCGAACCACGATCCTCAATTAGAATTTTGGCATTTTTAATACCAAAGAATTCGAGTTCCCTTTTTACCAGTGAAATAATGTGATCTCCAAAGTAAACTTTTACTTTACTGTCTAATTCAATTTTTAATCCACCACTTTTCGTGAGTTCTATTGATACCTTACAGTCAGAGCGGATAGCTTTCCCATAATTTCCGGCTTCAAAAATTTTAGCCATAATTACTCCTATATTAATTAAATTTTTTATTTAAGAAATTTTTCCAGATATTTATAATCATTTTCCAGCTTTCCCTGGTGCGTAATGCAGGCAGACTTGATCTCATTATCAAGTATTGATTCAGCAATTGATTTTGAGTAATCATTTAATAGCATTTGTTTCATAAAAGGCATTAATGCTTCTGAAAAACAATCAGAAGCTTCTTTGGGAAATTCACAAGGTAGGTTATCTACTGCCATTACTGCGAAACCTTCACCACTGTAGCCATCAATTCCTTTTCCGGTTTTTGCATTATAAATAAACACCGGGTTATCCGGGTTGGTATCTTTTATGGTAGCTTGAACAGATCCTTCTATATCACAGGTTATATCACCAACAATAATAAGTTTTGGATTTTTATCTTGAATGTTCTTGAGATAAGAATTTGGAAGGAAAACCGGACATTCAGGAGTCCAGTAGATTGCATTCATATAAACACTGCAATAGGGAAGATACTGTTCTAATCGTGAT
>JAVCCH010000209.1 GCA_030765535.1 Candidatus Tenebribacter davisii | reverse complement strand
CACTTTTTACAAAGATCTTTTTCAAATTTTAGTAGAAGTAATACTTTTTTACTTGACCTATTGATAACTTAATAATACTTGGAACTTGTTAGTAAAGATAAATAAGCAGTAGTGATAAGTGCTAATAAAAAAAGTAGGAGGTGAGTAGGTTTGACTATATCAATAGATCCTAATAAAAAATTCAGAAAAGAATTGAACTCTGGAATTGTCTCTATGGTGCTATTGAGCATAATGACTCAAGCAAAAGAGCCAATGTATGGTTATCAGATTGCCAAGAATCTTGAAGGAAAAGGAGAAGATGTCCCGATGATGAAACAAGGTGCGCTATATCCTGTGTTGCGTTCTTTAGCTGCATCAGGTTTATTGCAAAGCCATGTAGATCCATCAATAACCGGTCCACCCAGACGTTATTATCAGATCACTGATTCAGGTAGAGAAACATTATTAGAATGGAAGAAGATTTGGAATGAGACAAAAACCTATATCGACAGTATAATAGGAGATGAAAATGTATAAAAGTATTGATGAATTTTTATTAGTTTTAAAACAGGAATTGAAAGGGAATGATAAAGCATTGATACAGGATGTTCTATCAGATGCTGAAGAACATATTCGAACTGCTATTGAGAACAGTACAAATAATGAACAAAATATAACAGAAGAAGAAGCACTTTCTCAAGCAATTGAAAATTATGGAAATCCATCTGAAATAATTGCAGATTATAAGAAAATGGATGCATATCTGAAACCTATGCTTGCTCCATCAGAAGATATAGACGACAGACCATGGTGGAAGAAGTTCTTACTTGTTATTGCAGATCCAAGAGCCTGGGGTGCTTCACTTTACATGGTAATCTCAATGTTAACCGGGATAATTTATTTTACTTGGGCAGTTACAGGATTATCAGTTACATTGTCCTTGTTGATACTCATTATTGGTCTTCCCCTTTTAGGATTTTTCCTGCTTTCCGTTCGTGGAATTGCTCTATTGGAAGGTAGAATTGTGGAAGCTATGCTTGGAATAAGAATGCCAAGAAAACCAATGTTTGTAGCTAAGGACAAAGGATGGTGGGGAAAATTTAAGGCTCTTATCTCTTCGGGAATAACATGGAAATCTTTTATTTATATGATAGTACAAATGCCTCTGGGGATTTTCTATTTTACAATTATAATAACTTTATTCTCAGTTTCATTATCGCTAATTGCTGCACCTATTCTTAAACTGATATTTCATCAATCAATGGAGATTAATGGCTTTGATGCTTATACTAACAAATGGCTTTTTCCGTTGCTACCATTTGTTGGAGCGTTTCTTCTGCTTGTATCACTACATTTAGCCAAATTAATTGGAAAATTACATGGTCTCTTTGCTAAACTGATGCTGGTTAATAAGTAAGTAATTAATTAGGAAGTAAAAATAACCTTCGATCAATGGTCGAAGGTTATTTTTAAACTACTAGAAAGCTAAGAATTAAAAGCTATTTCTCTCTTTTCTTTAATATTTCTTCTTCAATGTTTTTCGGTACGGCTTTATATTCACTGAACTCCATAGTGAAATCTGCTTTACCCTGTGTTACGGAACGGAATTGGGTAGCAAGGCCGAAAGTCTCAGCAAGAGGCATATTGGCTTCTACACGGGTGAAATTGTCATCAATTACTGCATCTAAAACAAGTCCCCTGTTCTGATTGATTATAGCCATAATATTGCCTCGGAATTCAGAAGGTGTCTCCACAGAAACTTTCATAATGGGTTCCAGAATGATAGGTTTAGCTTTGCGATAATATTCTCTGAAAGCAGCTCTGGTTGCAATCTCAAAAGCGAGTTGAGAAGAATCTACAGCATGAAAATCTCCATCATCTAAACTCATCTTTACTCCAACAACCGGGAATCCTGCCAGATCTCCTTTTCCCAATACAGAGAAAAATCCTTTTTCACAACCAGGTATAAATTGACTTGGAATATTGCCACCTCGCACTTTATCCATGAAAATATTTTCATCTTTTCCAGAATGTGTCAAAATTCCCTTAATTCGAGCAAATTGTCCACGACCACCAGATTGTTTCTTATGAATATAATCAAATTCAACTGCTTTGGTTAGGGTTTCTCTATATGATACTTGAGGTGCATGAACTTCCAGATCTACATCATACTCTCTTCTGATCCTTTCAATATAAACATTTAAATGTAATTCTCCCATACCGTGAATTATTGTTTCTCCTGTATCTACATCGACCATAGCTTTAAAAGTTGGATCTTCTTTTGTAAATCTGGTTAATGCTTTAGAGAGTTTTTCCTGATCAATGTTTTTTTTAATATTTATTGCGAGAGAAATAATTGGTTTAGGAACATAAGATTCACGCATAGTATAATGAATACCGCGTCCATTAAAGGTATCGCCTAAAGCACAGTCAACACCGAATAGAGCTACAATATCTCCTGCTTCTGCAGTCGTGATATCTTCCATATTGTCGGCATGCATTTTTACCAGACGTCCAACCTTTATGTTGTTGCCTGTTCTGGCATTCATCAAATCACTTCCTTTGGTTATTCTTCCCTGATAGATCCGTAAATATGTCAGTTGTCCATACTGTTGATTTTCTAATTTAAAAGCAAGTGCTACTGTGGGTAATTCAGGATCGGAAGTTAGTTGAATTTTTCTCATATTATCATTTTTATCATGAGCTATATTGATACCAGAAGTTGGGTTTGGAAGATAACGAACTACCGCATCCAGAAGTAATTGAACACCTTTATTTTTAAAGGCGGAACCTAAAAAAACAGGTGTCATTTCAAGTGAGATCGTAGCTTTTCTAACAGCTGCAATGATCATTTCATCGGTTTCTTTCCCTTCTAAAAAGGCTTCTGCCAGTTCATCACTGAACATAGAGACAGCATCAATCATTGTTTCACGCATCTCTTCTGCTTTTTTTATATATTCAGCAGGAATTTCTTTTTCAAGAACTTGTTCTCCTTTGGGCCCTGTGAAATATCTGGCTTTGAGTGAGATAAGATCAATAATACCTTCAAACTTATCTTCCAGTCCTATTGGAATTTGCATTAACACTGCATTATGATCCAATTTTTCTATAAGTTGATCTTTAACCTTATCTGGGTCTGCACCTACTCTATCCAACTTATTTATGAATGCAATATGTGGAACGCCGTAACGTTTTAATTGTCTATCTACTGTAAAAGATTGAGATTGAACTCCACTAACACCACAAAGAACAAGTATCGCACCATCTAAAACTCGAAGTGCATTTTCCACTTCGATCGTGAAATCTACATGTCCCGGAGTATCAATGACATTAAGGTTATAGCCTTTCCATCTTACATTGGTTGCTGCTGATGCAATGGTGATCCCACGCTCTTTCTCCAGTTCCATGGAATCCATAGTTGCTCCAACACCATCTTTACCGCGAACTTCACCAATTCTATATATTTTATTACAATAATATAATATTCGTTCTGCCAGAGTTGTTTTACCGGAATCAATATGCGCACTGATACCAATATTTCTAAATTTTTTAATATCCATTTTATTTCCTCTTTTTTCTATATGTCATTTTCCCATTTGAAGTTATACAAATTGAAAAAAGTACAATTAAAGATAATTAATCTGTCCTATTAATTAAAGTGACCATAAATTTCAGGCAGGTTTATTATACAAGTAAAATTTATAATAAAAAAAATATTTACCTTGACTTTGGATAATAGTTAATAATAAGAAATGAATATCAAAAATAAAACGAAATTATTGAGGGGACCATTATGTGGAAATATATTATTCTAATCATGATTTTATTTACTTTTTTTGGCTGTGATAACCGTACTACAGAACCTGAAATTCTACGCTGGTCCTGGGTTCAGGTATATGAAGATGACGTTATTATCCATGAAGGAAAACTGGATATGAATGTTGATAGTACTAATGTTGTCCGGGATCTACTGGATGGTTCACATATTACACTTAATAAATATGTGAATGTATATTATCCCTGTGATCCAACGCTAGGTGAAGATGAAATTGATAGAGTCTATATAATTCTCGCTGAAAAAGAAAATTATTTTACGAGATTTTATCAATGCAGTTATCAAGATACGATTATTATAGATGTAGTAAATGGCTTATCACCAACTTTCCCCGGCATTATTTGCGGAACATTATTCACTTCAAATCATATTCCTGCCTCTAACAATTTTTTCGATGTTTTACAGGATTCAAATTTAGTCTGTGCTATTGAAACAAATGAGTTCGGTTATTTCTCAAATGATTCATTAATATTCGGAGATTATCAGATAATTGAAGAAGAATATTATGAAGAATTATTCTTTTCTGATTTTATAGTAACAAGTTTTTATGATGATTATTATGTCAGTATATTTGAAATGTGTCTTAAACCTAATATTTATTTATATCCAACAAAAAAAATCAATCTTGATATTTCATTATCATTTACTGATGAGGGGAAAGTAACTACAAGCATTCCAGACTATGGAACGGGCTGGAAAAACCTGCAAATAGATCCTTCCGGAATGATAAACGATGAATATTCATATCTTTTCTATGAAAGCATTCATCCGGATCTATATCAATATAAGCAAGGCTGGGTAATTCAACAGAAAGATCTGGAGTCTTTCTTCATTCAGAATCTGACTGAAACCGGTTTTGAGGGTCAGGAAATCATTGATTTCACGGATTACTGGATTCCATTATTGAAAGATTATTCCTATTATGCTATATATCCGCAATATAATGAACAACTTAGCAAAATGACTCGATTAGAATTTTCTACTGAACCTGAAAATTTATTACGTTTGATCTATTCAGTTGAAGGCAGGGAAGATGATTCATTAGTTTTGCATAAACCAATAATTCCAGAATTTAAAAGAGAAGGTTTTTTCGTAGTTGAGTGGGGAGTCAGTTTCAGAAATAATGATTTATTTTCTACTTCTGATTAGCACAAAGAGTTAAAGTTAATTCGTAATTTAATTACGGTTTTGTAACAGCACCAACAATCAAGTTATTATCTATTTTTTTAAGATACACAAAATTATGAATATACTGAGTCTGGTCCTCTAAAGTTAAAAGGTTCATGTAATTTATGCCATCGAAATCTTGAATGTTGTGAATGTATTGTTGAATGAATAAATATCCTCTGGAATCTTTAGCGGAAATCATATTTTTGCCTGAAATATTTGGGTTACCTGAATGCGCCAACACATTACCATTTAGGTCAATTATAAATAGATAAGTATTAAAATCTCTAAATTTTCGTGGCTTATTATTAATAAGAGAAACTGTATTCTCCAATCCATTTATTCTAATATACTTTAAACCTTTATTAACTAATTTCTCAGGGAGAGTATTAATCGGATCAGGTCTGCTCTGTACATAACCGCTTCCATAACTCTTTGATTTATCATCTTTAATTCTATGAGAGATTAGATCAAAATCATCTCCGTCATAAGGTTTAAGGTCTGAAAATAGATTAGAAGAAAATAAGAGAACTAGACAAAACAAAATCAATATTGCACTTTTCATAAGTCCTTCTTTCAAGTTTTTTTTGTGATGCTAACCAAAAAATATTGATCATAGAATTTATGTCAATTTCTTTGTAATCTGATACTTACAAGTAAGAATTAAAAATATAATAAAAAAATAATTTGATATAAGAATTTCTAATTGACAAATAAAGGTTCAAAAACATTTTTCAAAAAAAATTATTTGGAGATATTATGAAGAAAATATTAGTTACAGGTTCAGTGGGTCAGATCGGTTCAGAATTGACAATGTTATTAAGAAAACTTTATGGAAATGATAATGTTGTGGCTGGTGGTAATAGAACAAAACCCAGTGAAAAATTATTGGGATCAGGTCCTTTTGAGATAGTTGATTGTACAGATGCACAAAAAGTAGCCGAGGTTGTAAAAAAACATGATATAGATACGATCTATCACCTTGCCGCTATTCTTTCAGCAGTGGCAGAAGCAAAACCAAACTTAGCCTGGAATGTAAATATTAATGGTTTGTATAATGTTTTGGAAGTTGCACGTGAATGCAATTGTGCAATTTTCACACCAAGTTCAATAGGTGCTTTTGGCCTATCTACTCCAGCTGATAATACTCCTCAAGATACAATTCAAAGACCAAATACAATGTATGGAGTAACAAAAGTTGCTGGTGAACTTCTCTGTGATTATTATTATAAAAGATTTAATGTTGATACACGCGGAGTGAGATATCCTGGAATCATTTCAAACGAGACATTACCTGGTGGCGGTACAACAGATTATGCTGTAGATATTTATTATGAAGCTATCAAGAAAAAACAATATACTTGTTTCTTAAAAGCGGGAACGTTCCTCGATATGATGTATATGCCGGATGCCTTAAAAGCAGCTGTAGATATTATGGAAGCTGATTCTACCAAGCTGATCCACAGGAATGCATTTAATATTTCTACAATGAGTTTTGATCCCGAAATGTTAGCTGCAGAAATCCGTAACCATATTCCTGATTTTAAATTGGATTATGATGTAGATCCTGTTCGCCAGGAAATTGCTGATAGCTGGCCAAATAAGATGGATGATGCCGCAGCGACGAATGAATGGGGTTGGAATTACGAATATGATCTTCCAAAAATGACGATAGATATGTTAGAAGTATTAGGTAAAAAATTGAAATAATGATCTTTGGAATCGGAATAGATAATATTGAAGTAAAAAGAATAAAAAAGCAGATTGATGATTCTGTTAAGTTCAAAGATAAGATATATACTTTAGATGAGATAAAGTATTGTGAATCAAAAAGGAATTATGCAGAAAGTTTTGCAGTTCGTTTTGCAGCTAAAGAAGCTTTTCTAAAAGCAATTGGAACTGGTTGGAGTGATGGTTTACAGTTTAATGATATTGAAATTCTAAATGATAAAAATGGTAAACCAAAAGTTCATTTATATGGTAAAGCAAAACAGCTGATGGTTGATAATGATTTTTGTAATATTCAAATTTCAATGTCACATCTTACAGAAATCGCAACAGCAATAGTAATAATAGAAATTAAAAAATAGGAGAAAAAATTATGGCACTTGAAAAATTGAATACTGCACTTAACAAAAATCTAGAGGAACTGCGTTCCACAGGTAGAGATAAAGGTGCGGAACTTGTTATTAGTGAAATAAAGAAACCCAAAGGAGAATTTGGTCCACGTTACATTTTAGAGGGATATGGAGATCAGGAGTTTGTGAAAATGAACGCAAATTCCTATCTTGGTATGTCTATGAATCCTGAAGTTATTAAAGCTGAGGAAGCAGCTGCACAAAAATTTGGTGTAGGTCCTGGTGCGGTTCGTTTCATTAGTGGAACTCATACTCCCCATATCGAATTGGAAAAACAACTTGCAAAATTTCACAAACGCGAAGCTGGTATGATATTTAGCTCTGCTTATGTTACAAGTTTGGGTGTTATCTTTCCACTTACAACTAAAGAGACAGTTACGATCTCAGATGCATTGAATCATAACTGCATAATTCAGGCTATGCGCTTATCACGTCCAGCTGCTAAATTGATCTATAAACACAATGATATGAAAGATCTGGAAGCAAAACTTAATGAAGCTGTTGGCAAAGGTAAACGTTGTCTTGTTATCACAGATGGTATTTTCAGTATGCGTGGAGATTTTGCTCCCCTGAAAGAACTTACGGAAATTTGTGCTAAGTTCAATGATAAATTTGAAGAAGGTGTTATCACTATAGCTGATGATTCACATGGTGTTGGTGCACTTGGGAAAACAGGTAGAGGAACAGAAGAATACACTGGTGCAAAGGTTGATATTTTAATTGGTACTTTAGGAAAAGCATACGGTGTGAATGGCGGATATGTGGTTGCTTCAAAAACAGTTTTAGATTATTTGCGTGAATCTGCTCCAATGTATATCTATTCAAATCCAATTACCTGCTCAGAAGCAGTTGCAACCCTGAAAGTATTAGAAATTCTGGATAGCGAGACAGGAATTAAAAGATTAGAGCATCTTGCCGCTATGACGAAGAAATTCGAAGATGGTTTAAAATCTCTTGGATTTGAAACAATTGAAGGACCTCATCCGGTTGTTCCATTGATGGTTCGAGATACAGCTGAAACAACAAAATTAGTAAATTATTTGACTAAGAATGGAGTTTTGGGAACAGGTCTTAACTTCCCAGTTGTGCCAAAAGGCGACGAAGAGATCAGATTCCAGGTAAATGCTGACCATACAGAAGCAGATATAGATAAAGTGTTAGGAATTCTTAAGAATTACAAGAATGCTTAATTATAACTAAGTTGTTAGGAAATACACAGGGAGCTTGCTCCCTGTTTTTTTTCTTTAATTTAAATAACAAATTAAATAATTATCATTAGAACTATCAAAATAATTTATTCTTGACACAACACTTAATAAACCTAAATAAATATTTCATTATCGAAAGAGGTTGTATTATGGGATATAAGGATAAGGCAAAATCACTTACTAAAGTGATAGAAATGAAGAATATTACCAAAAAATTTGGTAATTTTGTTGCAAATGATTCAGTTAACCTTGATGTATTTAAAGGTAAGGTACATGCTTTGCTTGGAGAAAACGGAGCAGGAAAATCTACCTTGATGAACATACTGTACGGTTTATATAGTCCGACCTCAGGTGAAATTTTGATCAACGGTAAAAAAGTAGACATCACAAATCCCAATATTGCTATAGAACACGGTATAGGAATGGTTCATCAGCATTTTATGTTGATTAAACCTTTTACGGTTGCTCAGAATATAATTTTAGGACGTGAACCAACTTCTAAGTTTAGTGTGCTCAATATGAAAAAGGCAATTAAGGATGTTAAAGAGATCTCTGAGCGTTATGGTCTCTATGTGGATCCTAATGCCAAGATCGAGGATATCTCTGTAAGTATGCAGCAAAGAGTTGAAATTTTAAAAGCTTTGTATCGTGGAGCAGAAATATTGATTCTTGATGAACCTACAGCCGTTCTTACTCCACAGGAAATAGTTGAATTAATCCAGATAATAAAGAATTTAACGAAAGAAGGGAAATCAATTATTCTTATTAGTCATAAATTAAAGGAAATAATTGCTGCTGCTGATTTTTGCCTGATCATTCGTAGAGGTAAACATATTGATACTGTTGTCGTTTCTGAAACTGATGAGAAGGGCCTAGCTTCAAAAATGGTAGGCAGAGAAGTTATTTTCAATGTTCCAAAAGAAGACAAGAAGGCTGGTGATGAAATATTCTCTATCAAAGATCTCGTTGTAAAAGATAATAGGGGTATTGTTGCAGTAGATAATCTTAATCTATCTGTTAAAAAAGGTGAGATCCTTGGACTGGCAGGAATTGATGGTAATGGACAAACAGAACTTTTGGAGGCAATAACAGGTCTTAGAAAGGTTGAATCAGGTGAGATTAAAATAAATGGAGAAGACATTACCAATAATACACCCTTCCAAATAATAAATAAAAAGATCTCACATATTCCTGAAGATAGGCAAAAACGGGGATTAATTTTAGATTTTGATATTTCAGAAAATATGATTTTAGAAAATTATCATAATTATCCTTTTGCAAAACGAGGTGTTCTTCAATACAATAATATTAAAAAATATGCTAAAGAATTAATTAATAAATTTGATGTTCGACCTAGAGAGGAATCAAAGCTGACCGGAACGCTTTCTGGAGGGAATCAACAGAAAGTTATCATTGCCAGAGAAGTAACAAATGACCCTGATCTGCTTATTGCAGCTCAACCCACAAGAGGTCTTGATGTTGGTGCTATCGAGTTTGTTCATCAGTCTTTGATTGAACAACGGAATAATGACAAAGCAGTATTCTTGATCTCTTTTGAGTTGGATGAGGTCATGAATGTATCGGATAGAATTGCTGTGATATATGAAGGGAAGATCGTTGGTATAGTTAATGCAAAGGAGGCAAAAATAGAGGAATTAGGCTTGATGATGGCTGGTGGAGGTAGCAAATGAAACTAAAATTTAAAGAGATTAGAAAAGCACTTTATATTTTTGCGACCGAGAAAACAATAGGATTTACCTTGATAGCTATCTTCTTAGGATTAGTTATTGGAGCAATTTTTCTTGCTATCGCGGGTTTTAATCCATTCCAGGCTTATGGCATAATCCTGCGAGGTATTTTCTCGAAGCCAAGTTATATTTCTTATACGATTATTCGCGCAACACCTCTGATCCTCACTGGTCTCTCAATAGCATTTGCATTTAAAACAGGCCTGTTTAATATTGGAGCTGAAGGACAATACATTATTGGTTCCGTTGTGGCAACTGCTGCAGGATATTTCCTGCATTTACCGCTTTTTATTCATATTCCGGTGGTCATTATTTCTGCGGTTGTTGCCGCAGGTATATGGGGCGGTCTTGCGGGTTATTTCAAAGCAAAATTCGGAGTGCATGAAGTTATTTCTACAATTATGCTTAATTGGATTGCGTTGTATTTTCAAAATTTCCTGATTTATACAGAAGGATTTCAAAAACCTGGTGGTGAAACTTCATATTCTATACAGCCAACAGCTAATATGACAATACTGAAAGCATGGAAAGGGTCAGTTGCAGGACGTGAGTGGTTATTACAGCACCCATTTTGGAAAGACCTTTTAAGAACACCAATGAATTGGGGTTTTCTAATTGCAATTCTGATGGCAGTTCTGGTTTGGTTTATTCTCAATAAAACTGCTTTAGGCTATAGGTTACGGGCAGTTGGATTTAACAAATTTGCTGCTGAATATGGTGGTATAAATGTAAATAAGAATTTAATAATCTCAATGTTCATAGCTGGTGGTTTAGCTGGTCTTGCAGGTGCTTTGCAAGTTGTTGGTGTATCTCATAAGGTTACACTTATTGCGGCTATGGAAGGATATGGATTTGATGGAATAGCTGTTGCCTTAATAGCCAATAGCAGTGCTATGGGGTGCATCCTGGCAGGGTTATTATTTGGTGCTTTAAAATACGGTGGTGCAAAAATTCAACCATTTATGAGAGCACCATCAGAAGTTATAAGTATCGTAATTGGTTCAATAGTATTCTTCATCTCGATTCCAAAATTAATTAAATTAATACTAACAAAAAAAATTAAAAAGGGGGGCACAAAATGATGGAAACAATATTTAGTAATTTTGCTCTAATTATTGGAACAACTTTAATGTATTCGACACCCCTGATTTATACATCTCTGGGCGGAGTGTTAGCGGAGAACTCCGGTGTAATAAATATTGGATTGGAAGGTATGATGATAATAGGAGCTTTTGCCGGTGCTACCTTAGGATATTTCGTTGGAAATCCGTGGATAGCATTTATTGGTGCTGGAGTTGCTGGTGGAATTTATGGTCTTTTACATGCTGTTGCCTGTGTATCGTTTGGTGCCAACCAGGTAGTTTCTGGAATTGCAATCAATTTCCTTGGTATTGGTGTTGCTTTATTCCTAAGCCGAATGTTCTTCGAAGGTGCTACAATGACAAAATCCATACCTCTAGATTTTAAAATGCCAAGACCTTTAAATGGAGTCTTTCCTGATGGTTCGTTTTTAAATATTATTTTAGATAATCAATATGCAACTGTTTATGTTGCTCTTATCTTCGTTCTCTTAATATGGTTTTTTCTGTATAAAACAAAGTATGGATTAAGATTACGATCAGTGGGTGAACACCCTACAGCTGCTGATACCCTAGGCATTAATGTTATTCGTATTCGCTATTTTGCTGTTATTATGTCAGGTGTTATGGCAGGATTTGGAGGAGCTGCAATGAGCTTGGCTATTGTCTCTAATTTTAGACCTACTTTGATATCAGGGCATGGCTTTATCGCACTTGCAGCTATGATATTTGGTAAATGGAAACCTCAAGGTGCTTTGCTGGCTTGTCTTCTATTTGGAGGTTCGCAAGGTCTTGCTGTATTTTTGGGACAATTCAATTTTGAAATTTCTTCACAATTAATAAGTATGTTGCCATATGTGATAACAATAGTAGTACTTATTGGATTTGTCGGAAAATCCGCAGCGCCAGCAGCAGATGGTATCCCATATGAAAAGGAACATAAATATTAGTTTATCCCTTGACATTAATATTAGACTTTAAGTGTTTTGTGAATTAAAGAGTTGCTGCTATCAAAGTGGCTAAAAAAATAAAAAAGGAGAGTTAAATGTTTAAAAAAATTATTGCGATTTTTGTTATTGTATTATTTGTAATGTCCATTTTCAGTTGTGGTCAGGTAAAAAAGGAATCAAGCATTAAAATTGCCATGGTAACTGATGTTGGTGGAATTAATGATCAATCCTTTAACCAATCAGCCTGGGAAGGATTAAAAAGAGCTGAAAAAGAACTCAGTATTGGAGTTGGATATCTGGAATCATCTCAAGATGCAGATTATGCACCAAACATGGAAACATTACTTGATGCAGGTAATGATCTGATCTGGGGAATTGGTTTTAAAATGGGTGACACAATTAAAGAAAAAGCTATGGCAAATCCAGATCAACAGTATGCGATCATTGACTATGCTTATGGTGACGAAACACCTATTAATGTAGTTGGTGTAGTTTTTAAAGAACAAGAACCTTCCTTCCTGGTTGGTTATATCGCAGGTAAAATGACAAAAGCTAATAAAGTTGGATTTGTGGGTGGCATGAAATTCCCACTTATTGAGAAATTTGAATATGGCTTCAAAGCTGGTGTTAAACTTGCAAATCCTGACGCTGAAATCTTCTCACAATATGCAGATTCATTCACAGATGCTGCGAAAGGAAAAGCTATTGCAAACCAAATGTATGAAAATGGCGCAGATATAGTTTATCATGCAGCTGGTGGTGTTGGTGATGGTGTTATCGAAGCTGCAAAAGAACAGGATAAATTTGCTATTGGTGTTGATAGAGACCAGAATTCTCTGGCACCTGAGCATGTAATAACATCTGCTATGAAAAGAGTTGATAATGCAATTTTCAATGTTGCACAACTCTTAGTTAAAGGTGAATTCCCAGGCGGAACAACAGTTGTTTACGGTTTAAAAGAAGGTGGAGTTGGTATTGCACCTACATCTTATAAACTTGTTCCAGCTGATATTCTAGAAGAAGTTGCAGAACTTAAAGCTAAAGTTATCTCCGGTGAGATTGTTGTACCTTATACACCGGATACATATGCTGAATGGTTAAAATAATTAAGTTAAATTAACTAATTATTTTTTATTAGAAGCCCCACTGCTATGGGGCTTCCTTTCTTTTTATTAAGCAGGTATAATATGAAAACAACAGGAATACTGTTCATTGTTCCAACTCCAATTGGAAATCTTTCCGACATCACCTTTAGAGCGGTAGATATTTTAAAAAAAGTCTCTATAATTGGGGCAGAGGACACCCGGAATTCTTCTAAATTACTAAAGCATTATGACATTGAAACGCCTATGCTAAGTTATCATAAATTCAATGAACGTAAAAGAGTAGATCAATTGATAGGTAAATTACAGGATGGAGAAAATATAGCTATCATTTCAGATGCAGGTACACCCGGTATATCTGATCCTTCCAATGTGATAATTACGGAAGCAATCAATTGTGGAATAAAAGTAGAAGTATTGCCTGGAGCAACAGCTTTAATCCCGGCTTTAGTTGCATCAGGATTAAATTGCGAGAGATTCCAATTTATTGGCTTTTTACCTGATAAAGTTAAAACGCGAGATATAATTTTAGATAATATTAAAAATAATGAGAATACATTAATTTTTTATGAAGCTCCTCATAAACTACAAAAATTTCTCCAAAATTTATTTGAAAGATTTGGAAATAGAAAAATAGTCATTGTTAGAGAAATTTCTAAAATATATGAAACTTATTATAGAACAACGTTAAAAAATATTATTGCAGAACCTGAGAAAATTATTTTAAAAGGTGAATTTGTGGTAATTGTTGAAGGTGCATCAAAAAGAATTATTGAAGATAAAGACTTAAAAGAAAAGTTAATAAAGTTAATAGAATCTGGAGAAACAAAAAAAACAGCTGTTCAACAGGTAGCTCAAGAAACAGGTGAACAAAAAAATAGAATTTATAAACTCGCATTAGAACTTGATTATAATGAATAATTATTTGACTTTAATAGTGACAATAAATTAATTGATAAGATTAAATAATTTGATGGAGGATTTGATATGTTCCCAGGTGGTAAGAAAGGAATGAAAGATCTTATGAAGCAAGCAAAAAAAATGCAGGACGACATGATGAAAACTCAGGAAGAGCTTGCAAATAAGATTGTTGAAGGAACTTCCGGTGGTGGAATGGTAAAAGCGGAAATGAATGGTAAAAATCAGCTTGTTTCACTGAATATTGATAAAGAAGTTGTAGATCCTGATGATATAGAAATGTTGGAAGACTTGATCATTGCTGCTGTAAACGAAGCACAAGATAAAATTTCAAAAACAAGTGAAGAGGAAATGGGTAAGCTTACCGGTGGATTGAAAATTCCTGGAATGTTTTAAATAAATTTTTGAGAATTGAGATGAACTCACTTTTGCAAAAAACATTTGCAGGTTCATTCTTATAGATTGAACCGTTATATTCTGGTCGCATCAGAATGATACGACCTGCAATCATTTGGTATGAAATTGAATTATGAAATAAAGGTATGATTAATGTTTAATGGTTTCTTAGAGGACTTGGTTATTAATTTTAAAAAGTTGCCTGGAATAGGCTCTAAAACAGCGCAACGATTAGCTATACATCTAGTCAGCATAGATAAAGCAGAAGCATTTAATTTATCAGATTCCATTAAAGATGCTGTGCAAAGTTACAAAAACTGCTCAATATGCAACATGCTATCTGAAACAGATCCGTGTAGATTTTGTAGTGATACGACTAGATTATCTAACGTTTTATGTGTTGTTGCGAATACGCAAGATGCCTATTTAATAGAAAGTCTGCATGAATATAAAGGTAGATATTTTGTTTTGAATGATCTGCTTTCTCCATTAGATGGAATTGGACCGGATGAAATTCAATTCCCACAGTTACTGAAAATAATACAAACTGGTGAGATTGACGAAATTATATTAGCCTTAAATCCTTCTGCCGAGGGTGAGAGTACTATTAATTTTCTGGCATCACAATTTGAAGATAAAAATATAAAAATAACTCGTCTTTCAACTGGATTGCCATTTGGTGGAGACATTGAATACACCAGCTCTCTCACCTTAAGTAACGCTTTCAAAAGAAGATATTCCGTTACTGAATAATGTATAAAATCATTATCACTTTTTTCCTACTGATTTCAAGTATTATATCACTGAACTTATACGCAGATAATGGTAATGAATGCGTTGTACTCTTGCATGGATTAGGTGATGTTAAGTTTTCAATGTTGAAGATAGAGTCTGCTCTAAAAGATGAGGGATATTTTACAAAAAATATAGGCTATTCATCTACTGGGAAAACTATCGAGTCGTTAGCTGATGAAAAACTATCTAAGGTTGTTGAACTTCTAAAAGAAAGCGGATATGAGAAGATCCACTTTGTTACACATTCGATGGGTGGTCTTATTGTACGCTATTATCTTCAAGCAAACAATATCCCTGCAGGAAGCCGTATTGTGATGTTAAGTCCGCCAAATCATGGTTCGGAAGTAGCAAATCATTTCAAGGAAAGTGCGTTTTATAAACTCATTGTTGGGGATGTGGGGCAGGAGTTAACAACGGATTCTAAAACGTTAACAAAACTTAAACCCATATTACCTAAGATTGGAATTATAGCTGGGAATAAAAGTACAAATCCTTATTTTTCAAAGATCATTCCCGGAGATGATGATGGCAGGGTTGCTGTTGATAACACAAAGCTCACCGAAATGAATGACTTTATCATTGTAAACAGCACTCACTTATCAATTAAATACAATCGCGAAGTAATTGAACAAATTAAGTATTTCCTGAATAGTGGGAAATTTAAACACGCAAATAAAGTATAAATTTATGCAAAATTTATTAAAATTAATTCTAGCTCTTTTCTTTATCAATGGATTAGTATCTTGCGGTCATAAAAAAAACCCAACTGGTGGGAAAAAAGATATTATTCAACCAGAAATCATATCACTAATTCCAGAAGAATATAGTGATATTACTAATTCGAATATAGAGATAATTTTTTCCAAACCGATAGAGCGAAATTCAATTTTAAGTGGTATTTACATTTACCCTCCAATATTGCTGAAAAAATATATCTGGGATGGAAACATCCTAACAATAAAGATCCTGGAAGAACTGGAGGAAAAGACTAACTATTATTTCACTTTTAGTGATGGGATAAAAGGTGAACATGGGAATACTTTAAATGAAAGGAGCACATTTGTATTTACAAGCGGTAAATTGAATGAACAAAGGATCTCCGGGGATTTCATATATGAAGAATTGGAAGATAAAAAATATCCGGTTCAGTTAACAATATTAACGGCAGATTCAACAGAAGTTTTTTCACTTGAGATACCTGGAAATCAGTATCTCATTGAGGATCTCAATGATGTCGCTCATATTATCCGAGCTTTTATTGATAAAAATATTAACAAAAAATACGATATTGAAAAAGAGCCATATTTCCAAAAATTATTTGAACCTCAAGAATCTTTGTTGCTGGATATTTCTTTAACATATGCTGATACTGTGAAACCAAAACAAAAATCAGTTGAAGTAATAAATAACAATAATATTTTTATAAAATTTTCAGAACCTATATCATCTTATTCAGAGATTTCAATAGTAACTGTAGATTCGATGGAAACGAGTGTTGATATCATAGCAAGATATTTATATAAGGATGAATTATCTCTTATTACTAATCACTTAGATACACTTGAATACAACATAAGAGTTGAAAATATATTGGATATGAAAAATAATCTTACTAATGAAAATTCTATGCAGTTTTATGGGACTTCAATCCAGGATACGATTCCTCCTGAAGTTATTTCATCTGATCCGCGTAATGGCTCTTCTGTGAATTCTGATCTGCCTAAGATATCAGTACTATTCTCTGAGATCATCATGGAAGATGATATTACTACAAAAATAATTGAAGTTGAAACTGGAAATATTGAAAATGTTACTGCCCTGAATAATAACTCAAAGCATTACATTTTCAGTCCAAAACATCGGCTAAACAATTATTCTTCATACAAATTTATTTTAACGGCTAAAGATATAAATGGAAATATAATGCTCAATCCGCTCGAGATAGTATTTTTGCCAATTATGCGTAAAGAATAATGGGGAAAGCATATATAAAAGTAAATAAATTATTAGAGTGTAAGCAGTTAAGTGGATGAAAGAGTTTTATATAATTTTTACAAAAGTTATATAACCTCTTATATTACAATTAGATAACAGATATTGAACAAATATTCCTTGACACAATTTTCGAATAAAATTCATTTAGACCTGTTGTATAAAATAAATAGAATGTGATAATTAAGTTAAATTGAGTGTTACTATCGTAATTAAGTGAGTAGTTTAAATTATGTGTAAAAAAAAATCTAGGGAGAAAAAAAATGAAAAAAGTTATTCTGTTAGTAGTTAGTTTAGTTTTTGTAGCAAGTCTCTTTGCTGGTGCTTCAGGTGAAGCAGATATGAAATACCCGATTATTGGCTATCCAGGCGCAACTGATGAAGGTGGTGGTTTAGTACGTGGTTATGTTGGTATCGGTTATTGGGGAGCTGATTATGGTTTCCATTTTAACTTTAGTGATACAGCTTATCCTGGTGATAATTTCACTATTAATCATATGTTCAAGAAATTCACTCTACATCCAATGGTAAACGTTCTTATTGGTAAAACAGCAGTTCCATTAGTTAAGAATTTAAATCCTTCTGCTGCTGCTAATATTAATATTATTGAAGGTTGCTGCTGGAATTTTGTTAATCCTGAAAATGATTGGATGATCAAATTAGACGGTAATGTAAAAGGTTTAGGATGGCAGCTTTACACTTTAGATGTTAATCTATCAAGTTGTGGCATGTATGATTATGCTGATTATGGTCTTCGTTTAGACTATATGGTTGCTGGTGTTGACATCGGTGGTGGTTTTGTAATGAGAGGACAAGATCCAGATTTAGATACTGATGCAATAATGGATTGGGCTTTTGATTTAGGCTACACAGCTGCAGAAATGGTAAAACTTAATCTTCAACTTATTAACAATGGTGATGCTAATGATGATTCAAGTGACCTTAATATGGAAATTCTTGCAAGTTATGTTCCTGGTATTCCTTTCTGGATCAAGCCAGTACCTTATGTTGGATATCAAACATATGATGGAGCTGATGATGACGGTATAATGCAAGCAATGGAATTCAATGAAATATTCTTTGGTTTAAATATGAATCCTACAAAAGATTCAGTTCTTAAGCTTGAATACAAAATGTTCTCAGAAGAAAATCTTGATATAGACGGAGATGACTACAAAGCAGACACATTAACATTACAACTTGGATATCAGTTCTAAATAACTCAAAATTTTATGTAAAACCCCGCAGAAATGCGGGGTTTTTTTTATTAATTAGAATTGATTAATGAGGAAAAATATTCATTAGAAATTTTTATTAAGCTACTAATTTAATTAGGTTAATTTGCCAAATTCAATATCCATAAAAGAAATTATTAAATTGCTGAAACCCCTTTGTAGATAAATATTGACATAAAAATCTTATAAATAAAAAAAGCCAGAAATTAGTTTCTAATTATAAAAAAAAGGAGAAGAAAATGAAAAAATTATTAGTAATTGTTTTATTAGGTCTGCTGGCATCAAGTGCTTTTGCAAATGTTGATTTTTACGGAAGTGTTAGACTTGGCTATTGGTATGATATGATGGACAAAGACATGACAGGTGGAGAAAGTCACATTAATATGGATATAAGACAATATTCTACAAGTAAACTAGGTGCAAACTTTACTACAAATAATATTGTTGGAAAAGCTGAATTCGGTTTTAATGGCACAACTGTTTACACAAGACTTTTTAATGCAAAAGTAGATCTTAGGGCTTGTGAATTATTAGTGGGACAGGATTATACTGGCTTTAACCTTTCTAATGCTGCTTCTCAATCAACTTCAATATTACTTGGCTATGAGAATCTGCTGATAGGTTATGGTGTGGCTTATGATGGAAGACAAACAATGATCAAGTTAAATATGAAAAACGGATTATACGTTAGTTTTACAAAACCAAAGAAAGTTGATGCTTTTGGTATTGGTATTGAGTCAGTAGATGCTTTAATGCCAAAAATCAACCTGGGATTTAACTATAATAATAATGATTTGGGAATCTATCCCACATTTGGATTCAACATGAGTAAATACAATAAAGAACTTAACGTAATGGAAAAAGATGATACAGTTATGCAGTATGTCTTTGCTACTTCATTTAAATTTAAACTGTCTAAATTAGTCTTTAAAGGACAGGTGAATTATGGTCAAAATATGGCAGATTTCGGTATTAATACATCTACATTTGCAAAAGCTGGCGTTGATGTTGAAGGAAAGATTGTAAATGCAACTACAATGGGTGGATTTCTTCAAGCATGTTACACATTAGATTGTGGTAAGATCACAACTGGTGGTGGTTATATTAGCTCTTCAAGTGATAATTTAACTGATAGTGACACAGGGATGAGTGCCTTCTTACAAGGAAATTTCAAAATACACAAAGCTATTTCTGTTATTCCAGAAGTTGGTTTGATCGATGATATGGAAGATGGAATGGGAACTGTGGAAGGATCTATTTTATATTTCGGTACAAAACTTCAAATGGATTTCTAAAAATCATATATGTTTGTTAACCCCGTAGAAATGCGGGGTTTTTATTTTAGATATTTTTAATTCATTTGACACTCAATCCATTTTTCACAAAAGTCTTTTAAGGAAATAATTATGTTAAACGAAAATATTAGATTTATTAGAAAAAGTTTCAGGCTAAGACGATTACTAAATGCAGTATTAGTTTATCTTTCATATTATGTTTCATTGGTTACCAGAAAAGCAGTTTTCTGGGGTTCGCCACCAGTAGTAATGATAGAACCAACTAACATATGTAATCTTAAATGTCCGCTTTGTCCAACCGGTAATGGAACACTAAAGCGAAAGAAAGGTTACATGTCATTAGAAGTTTTTCAAAAGATAATAAATGATATAGAAAAAACAGCCTTCATGGTTGTGCTGTGGAATCAAGGGGAACCATATTTAAATAAAGATTTCTCAAAAATGGTAAAATATGCCTCTGACAGGGGATTGTTTACACTTGTATCTACAAATGGGAATATTGATTATAATGCGGAAGAAGTAGTTAAATCCGGATTAGATTCAATGATAGTTTCCTTAGATGGTACAGAGCAGGAAACATATAATAAATACCGAATAAATGGCAAATTGGATAAAGTACTGGATGGAGTACATCAAATCGTAGAAGCAAGAAAAAAACTAAACAGAAAAAACCCATTATTACGATGGCAGTTTTTGGTAATGAAGCATAACGAGCATGAAATAGAGAAGATCAAGCAGTTATCAAAAGAACTAGGTGTTGATAATCTTGAGTTAAAAAGCGTTCAGATCTATTCCAAAGAAGATATAGATAAATATCTGCCCGAAAATCCTAAATATCGAAGGTACAAAGTTACTGGAGATAATTTTGAATTAAAGTATGGAATAAAAAACCGATGTCGAAGAATTTGGACAAATGCTGTTGTAAATTGTGATGGAGAAGTAGCGATCTGCTGTTTTGATAAAGATGGAGAATTTAAAGTGGGAAATGTGATGGAGAATAGCTTATCTCAACTGTGGAAAAACAAAAATATCATGAAGATTAGAAACCAGATTCTAAAAGATCGAAAGCAGATTGCGATTTGTAGGAATTGTTTGGAAGGTGTGAAAATTAAGATAGAAGAGACAAAAATTTAAAATAATATCTTTTTAAGAATAGCTTTTGAATTTAATCTGTATGTTATTTTTTCTTCCTTTTACTTTTTATTATAAAGAACAACCCGATAAAAGCTGGTAATAAACTATTAAAGATAAACACGGTTAATGATACTGTAATAGCTGTTTCAGATGAAATTCCGTATTTCGAAAGTACTTCGATCGCAAATTTTTCCCGTAGCCCTAAACCTGCATAAGTAATGGGTATCAGATTTGAGAATAGAATTAATGGGATTGAAATAACTGCTGAGAAAAAATGATAAGATACAAAATTGTTCAATAAAATAAAATACTGAAATATTGTAAGGAACATATAGGCAATCTGCATAAAGAAAATTCTTGGAATGATCTTCCAGTATTGCTTAAAGTACTTTGCTAAACTATCTTTTTTATCCAGATATTTAAGTAGATAAACTATAAAAGGTAAAAATATGATGAAAACGAATGCAATGATTGTTGGTAAGATGAATTGATTTCTAAAATAGAAGATAGCAGCAAAACTGGCAAAAAGAAGATTGATCCATATTTGGAAGAATTTTTCAATTCCGATCGACATAAAAGATAATTTTTTTTCATTTTTTACAAAGTACATTTTCCCGATCACTGCATGCCCACCGGGAATTAAAAACCTTAATGCATGTCCGATCATATGCGAGCTGAATATCTCGGATCTATTTGGATTATAATCTGGATTGATCTTGAGATAATGTCCCCAGTTGATGTATTCGATAAATATTTTAATGCCGGCTGTAAGGATGATTAAGATAATATAAATGGGATTGAGTGATGTAAAAGAAATATATAATTGATAAAAATCTATATTTCGGAAAATGAAATATAGAATTATTGCAGTTATGATGATCTTAATAAAATAAAAGTAACGATTTCTTATCAATTTTTCCATTGCCAATTCCCCTTTAATCCCAAGATAGAGTAGAATATTAAATAATATGGATATATGACAATAAAAAATATATCAACAGGTACAAACGTAAATTTATGTTTAAATATATTCGCTGACCAGAAGATTAGAGTTCCAAGAAAATAAGCAACCAAATTTTGCCAATTTCCCATGAAAAATATATTGATAGGGAGGTAAATATAAAACAGGAAAATAAGAATTGAAAGAAGTTGGAACAGGGGAGAAGAAATTTTAAATTTACCATATTTTCTTTGTTCTCGATTATGAGAATTAGTAAGATCAGCTTCTGTTGATACAAGAACTTCTGGATTATATCTTATTTCCCAGGCTGTATTTTTTATTAGATTTAATATTTGTTTATCATCTCCGGCAATATTGTGTTTGATCTTTTCATAACCGTCTACTTCTTCAAAAGCTTTTTTCCGAACTGCCATATTACCACCGGCAGCACTAAAGGGGAATCCTAATCCGATAGTACTGGCATAAATTGCCGATGATACCTGATTGCAAAATCTTCTAAAACTACCAGCATTGATTTCATTATAGCTTCCTACTACTAAGCCTGTTTTATCAGTAAAATAATTATTATACGAATTGATCCAGTTATTTTGCGGGAAACAATCGGCATCCGTAAAAAGCAGGATCTCAAATTTTGCCTTTTCAACCGCAAGTTTAAGTGCTGCTTTCTTCCCTAAATACTCTTTACTTTTATCTTTAATCTTAAAATATGATGCATTTTTCTGCTCATTATAAAAAGCTTTTATCAGAACTGCTGAATTATCTTCAGAAGCATCATCAACGATGATTATTTCAAATTTACTATTGGGATAATCCAGATTTTTTAAGGCGTTAAATAATTTTGGAAGATTTTTCTCTTCATTTCTACAAGCTATAATTATGGAATAATCTAATTTCTTATTCTCAGGAGAATTCCATGAACGCAATATTCCCATTCCAAGAATTATAAGAAATAACGAAAAAATGAAAATGAATATATCCATACTAATAAGAAGCCTGATAACTTATGCTGAGAGTGTTGGCAAGGTCGTTGTTATCAGCTCTTGTGATTGCATGACCGATCAGTAAATTATGATGAGTTAACGGCTGCCATCTTATTATTGATCTTAGCATGATCTTCTCAGTATTAGCACCTTCCAGCCAATTAGCTGTATCATCGGGTCTGGTTTCATAATTAATAGTGAAATCATTACCTAAACTTCCTTGTCTTGTATATGAACCATGAATGTTTCCAGATAAATTCTTTAAAAATTTATAATTGAATTCTCCTGCAATTTGAACCAGATTACTCCCGTCAGGGAAACCAAGTCCAATCCCATCATTTGAGTATTTATTATGCAGGATTTTATGAGTATAAATCCAGGGACGAACAGCAGTGAATTCAATTGTGAATCTTGCCTCTCTTTCTTTGTTTATCAAGTATGAATTTCCCAGCTGTACTGCATATTTATTTCCCCACCAGTTTGTAAAAATCTTGCTTTTCGTCAGTTCATCAAATATGAAATTAAGATAGATCGTATTCTGAGATACAGGGTTCAGATTCATTCCACAAAAAATTAGAACATTATCTCTATCACGGAGATTATGCTCTGTAGCACGCAGAAAAGTTTGAGGCAGAAGATAACTCGGATCAATATCTCTCCCGCCATATAATACCTCTTCACCAGCAAAAAAATGCAGCTTTGAGTTTGGCAGCCAATCTATCTTTTTTACTGCGATGTATTTATCAGAATAATCCTTATTTATAGGGATACCAAGTTCATTAACGTTGGTACTGTCGGGTATCAGAGTTCCATGCATAAGCGAGATCGAAAATTTA
The DNA here is from genome assembly GCA_030765535.1 of Candidatus Tenebribacter davisii. GTDB lineage: Bacteria > Cloacimonadota > Cloacimonadia > Cloacimonadales > TCS61 > Tenebribacter > Tenebribacter davisii. Next base: position 1,315 of record JAVCCH010000209.1, on the reverse strand, counting down.
CTGAAATCCAATTTACCACTAAAATAACCATAATCATTGCAAGCATCATTTAAAATTACACTGCCGCCGATATTATTTCCGATAACATGTGTTCCTCTTCCAACTATGAGTGAACCGAATTGATTTTTATAAACTATCTTACCACTAACATTATCTAGTGATGTCTGCGAATTGTCATCATTAGTTTGTGACCAGCTATCAAATATGGGAGAAGTTGTAAATAATTCATCATCACCGGTAAAATGACCGGACCACCAGTAACCATCAATAAATAGATGATCTGAGATATTTGCAAATAGTTTAGTGCCGTTATAAACATACGAATAGTGCTCTTTATCCTGTAAATTTGAGAAGTAATCAACTCCGGTTATAATGTTGAAATAAAAACTTGATCTCGGAGGAATTGAATTGTTTGGTATGTTGTTAATACTGGTTACTGCTTTGTAAGGTGTTTGAATCTCTAAAAAATGTGAAGGGATAGCTTCATTTGAAAAAAAGTTAACAATTGCATTTCTAAAATTTGACCAGGATGCTACAGCAAGGTTCGTCTTCGTTACATCTGTATTGTTATCGTTTTTTAATTTTAAATATATATCATCATTAAATTTTTCTTCTAAAAATGAAAAGTGGTTTTGAGATTTAATTTCAGTTGTATTCCAGTCAATTTCTGATGCTACTATACTGATGGAATAAAATGCGATTAAAATTAACAATATTTTTTTCATAAATCCTCTTTATTGATTAATAATATTTAATGTTAAAAATGAGATATGATGTCAAGAAAAAGGTAGAACACATTCTATTAATATTCAAAATAAAAGAATTAATATTACAAGAGTCATACTACAAAAAATCATAATGAAATATTACATTATTTATTTTGGTGAAAAAGTTTGTAACATATTAAAATATAGTAAATTACCAACTACATAAAATTGTCCATTTGCTTATGATTAATTCCTGGGATTCTACCTGACTCTATAGTTAAGATAACTTCTTATTCAAGAGGATAATACAAAGAAATAAAAAAAATTACAAATATTGACAATAAAAAAGCGATTATCTTTTTGACGTCATAATCATAATAAAAATGGAGGTCAAAATGACGATCAAAGAATTTATGGCTTACGTTGAAGCCAAAAATCCAGGGCAACCTGAGTTCATCCAGGCTGTAGAAGAAGTTGTAGAATCTATTTGGGATGTTTATCAAGCAAATCCTAAATATCAAGCTGCAAAGATTCTAGAAAGAATTGTAGAACCGGAAAGATCAATTACATTTAGAGTTGAATGGGTTGATGATAAAGGTGAAGTAAAT
>JAVCCH010000202.1 GCA_030765535.1 Candidatus Tenebribacter davisii | reverse complement strand
TCACCAACTTTTACAATACCACGCTCAATACGTCCGGTAGCAACTGTTCCTCTACCTGATATTGAGAATACATCCTCAACAGGTAATAAGAAAGGCTTGTCTGTATCTCGCTCTGGAAGTGGAATATAGGAATCAATTGCATCCATTAGTTCTTGAATTGTTGCCTCACCTTCCGGCTCTCCATTAAGGGCTTTCAAAGCTGAACCTGTTACGATTGGAATCTCGTCTCCTGGAAATTCATATTCTTCTAATAACTCACGAACTTCCATCTCTACTAATTCAAGTAGTTCAGGATCATCTACAAGGTCTGCTTTATTTAAGAATACAACCATTGCTGGTACACCAACCTGACGGGCAAGCAGGATATGCTCACGAGTCTGTGGCATTGGACCATCAGCTGCACTTACTACTAAGATAGCTCCGTCCATCTGAGCGGCACCAGTGATCATGTTCTTTACATAATCTGCGTGACCTGGACAATCAACATGAGCATAATGACGATTAGCTGTCTCGTACTCAACATGTGCTGTCGCTATTGTAATTCCACGTTCTTTTTCCTCTGGAGCGTTATCGATGCTGTCAAAGCTTTCAAACTTAGCTCCACCTGATTTACTGAGGTAAAGCGTAATAGCTGCTGTGAGTGTGGTCTTACCATGATCTACGTGACCAATTGTTCCAACGTTCACATGTGGTTTACTTCTTACAAACTTCTCTTTAGCCATGTTTCCTCCTCAAAGATCTAAAAGCCTGTCATGCAGGCTTGGCTTTAAAGTAGCTTATTTTCATTTAGCTACCTTGGCTTTTACACGAGGTGTCAAAATCAAATTGGAGATTTATATGTCAAATCTTTTTTATTTTTTTTGTAATTTAACTATTATTAATGAGTTAGCCTTGAGTGGAGTCGACTAAGATAATCTGTAATTTTATTGGATATATGAACTGAAAATTATTAATTTATTTTCTTTTTTTAAACCATTTACTTAAATGATCATAGATCTCAATATCGGTTTGCGGGATGAAGGTACGAGCAGGTATCGTCTCCTTAAAGTAGCGGCCATATCTTTTAGTAAATATTCTATTATCCAGCACCAAAACCACACCTCGATCTGTTTTATGTCTGATAAGTCTGCCGAAACCCTGTCTGTACTTCAATAAAGCATTAGGCAGCATATAGTGCATGAAGCTGTTTTTCCCTTCAGCTTCCAGTTTTTCCAGATAAGCTTCTACAATTGGTTCAGAAGGAACCATAAAGGGTAATTTATACAAAACAAGCAATTGCAAAGATTCACCCGGGACATCTACACCTTCCCAAAATGAGTTCGTACCGAAAAGTACTGATTCTTTATTTTTCTGGAATTCTTTCAGCATTGCTGAACGGCCTAATCCTTTACCTTGTGTTAAAAGCAGTATGTTTTTCCCGTATAATTCTTCGCTTAAAATATCATATACTTCATTGAGATTTTTATATGATGTATACAAAACCATAGTTCCCGCTTTTGTTATTTCAACAGATCTCCTGATTATTTCAGCACTTTGTGAAGAGAAAAACCTGTCTTTTGGATCCGGCAGGAATCCGGCTACTAAAACCATAGTTTGTTTTTGATAGTCAAATGGAGATTTCACAACCAGCTCCTGAACGAAGCCTTCTTCCAGTAAATTTAAACCCATCCGATTGGAAAAATATTTAAAATTATCACGTATAGCCATCGTGGCAGAGGTAAAAATTACTGAATTAACTGTTGAGTATAATTTATCATATAAGATCTGATCTACGTTCAATGGACAGTAAACCAAAACTCCAGAAGGATATTTTTTATCATTTGTCTGAAACGATTCCATCCAGAAGGCAAAGTCTTTAAATCCGGGATTATACATTGTGGTAAGGGTATTATGATACTCTGAAATCATATTCGAAATACTTTCTAATGCTTCTTTATGTTTATCATAATCAATGAATCGCTGTTTATTCACATCTGAGAATATGTTAGTTATTTTCATAAAGCTTTGTGAAAATTCCTGCCAGAAAATGATGATCTTTTCAAGATCTTCGGAAAGGAATTTATGATCTTCCAAGCTTGTTACGCGTAATTTTCCGTAACTTCCCTTATCTGCAACCACATCACCGATCTTCTTAAAGAAATCAGCAAAAATATTTTTTTGATCATCAATCAATTTTTCAGTAATTTCAATTTTTAATAGTAATTCTTTTTTTGAAGGGAAATCACTTTTTGCTGCATCTGCTCGTAATTTAACCAGAATTCCAGTTTGGTATTTATTCCATACAGAATGAAGCTGATTAAAAAAATTATTGAAATCAGGATAGGAAAGGCTGATCCCAAGTTCCACAGGAGCGAGATGAGGTAGATTATGAGCTTCGTCAATTATCAGGTTATCGAACTCACCCAGCACGGCATTTTCACTTTGCATATTAGCCAGAAGCAGGTGATGGTTGATGATAACAAGATTTGATTCTTCAGCTTTTCCTCTTATATCCATTAAAAAACAACTCTTATAGTAAGGACACCTTTTATTACGGCAAAGGAAACTATCGGAAGAGACTTTTTTCCAAACTCGTCGATCTCTAATTACATTAAAAGAACTGTTTTCAGAAATATCTCCTGTTTTTGTGAATTCTTTCCAAACGATCAAATTAATATAGGAAATCGCTTCTTCCGAAGAGATCATTTTATCCAGGTCGATCGCTGTCTCCAACCATCTTTTTTCGCAGATATAATTCCTTCTGCCCTTAAGTAGGGTTGCTTTGAAAGGGATATTGACACAATCTTTCGCTATTGGCAAATCTTTGTAGAAGAGTTGTTCCTGAAGATTTTTTGTATTTGTGGAGATTATTACTTTTTTATTTTCACGTTGAGTATATTTAATTGAGGGAATCAAATATGCTAATGATTTACCTACTCCGGTTCCGGCTTCCACAAGCAGGAATTCCATCTTTTCAAATTTATCCAGGACTGCATTAGCCATGTCGATCTGCCCTTCACGAATTTCATATTTTTTGAAATGCTTACTGAAGATACCGTCTTTACCAAATATATCATCAATAGAAGGATCATCATTTTTATGGGGTTTATGTTCAATATAATTCCTATTATGAAAATCAATACCGGATCTATGTTTTTTTAATAGTGCAGTTTCTTTTTGATACTCTATAACTTTTTGCAGGAAATACGATAATCCGATCTTATCCAACAGCAGATTAGAAACCTCGAAAATTCTGTGATTGATCTTCATTGGGATATTCTTCAAGATGAAATCTATAAAATCTAATAATATTTTTCCGGTTGCTTCTGCATCAGCAATGGCACGATGAGCATTGGTAAGATCCACCTGAAAATATTCTGCTACCGTACCCAGTTTATGATTAAGAATAAATGGCAGGTAGATCCTGCTCAAATCAAGTGTATCGAGGATCTGATTGGTTATTTCCGGTAGATTTTTTTCTTTATATTTTGTATTCAAAAAACCAATATCAAATGAAGTGTTATGGCAAACAATGATATCATCTTTAAGAAATTCTTGTAGTGAAATGAGCGCATTAGTTAGATTTTCACCTGATGCCAATTGTTCATCGGTGATATTTGTAAGTCTTTTTATAAATTTTGGTACCTTTTTTTGAGGTTTTACAAAAATGGAAAATCTATCTTTTTCATCCCCTTTTTCAAAACGGACAGCACCGATCTCAATTATTTCGTTTTCAACAAAGTCAAAACCTGTAGTTTCAATATCAAGTGCTACAAAGTTAAATTGGTTTTTCATTAACCTTCCTAATGGAAACAATAATTATTTATTTTAAGTTTATTTTCTAATACCGTAGCGCTGCATTTTTTTTATAAGACCCTGCCTGCTCAAGCTAAGTGCTTTTGCAGCTTTCGTCTGATTATCGTCATACTGATCAAGAGCTCTCATGATCATCTCTTTTTCCATTTTTTCCACAGCATCTTTCATTGATCTGTTCTCTAATAATTGTACAGTTTCAGTATGTTGTTTATAATGGAAGATCTCCTCTGAAAGATCTGAAGATTTAATGGAAGAATCAGTTTCTGAAAGTGTAATAGCTCGTTCAATTTCATTTTCTAATTGTCTGATATTTCCGGGCCAGCTATAATTCATCAGATATTTCATGGCTTCTTCGGTAATACCATTTACTTTTTTGTCGATCTTCTGACAGTATTTATCTAAGAAGTGAACTGCTAATAGAGGGATATCAGATTTTCTAGCCTGAAGAGATGGAACATCAACCTTTATAACATTGAGCCTGTAAAAGAGGTCTAGCCGGAATTCACCGCTATCCACTCTCTCTTTCAAGGAAACGTTCGTGGCACAGATCACCCGCACGTTTACATTATATATTTGTGTTGAGCCCACTCGTTTGATCTCACCATCCTGCAGGAATCTGAGAAGCTTCACCTGAGTTGAAAGGCTTATATCAGCAATTTCATCCAGGAAGAAAGTACCTCCATCAGCTTCTTCAAAGAGACCTTTTTTATCGTGCGATGCGCCGGTAAATGATCCTTTCACATGTCCGAATAATTCACTTTCCAACAGGGTTTCCGGTAATGCACCGCAATATTGAGCTACAAATTTTTTATTTCTTCTGTTGCTGTTATAGTGAATTGCCCGTGCAATAAGTTCTTTTCCTGTTCCGCTTGGACCTTCCAGTAAAACAGAGGTAGGAGTATTCTTTATCTTTTCAATCATGCGGAAGATTTCCTGGATTTTCTTACTTTTACCAATTATATTGGCAAATGTGCTGGATGAAGCTAATTCTTCCCGAATATTTTCATGAGATCTTTGTAAATTTTCATAGGAGATATTCTCTACAATTACTACTATCTGATTACAAAGTGCACTTATAAGGTTAAACATCCTTTCAGTGAAATAGTGCGATCCATGTTTTGTGAACAGACAGACAACACCCTTTTTATCGTTTCTTACCACCAGCGGGAAGAGGATTATGTTATTATATTCAGGAGCAAAATGTGGTTGTTTATGATTTTGACCTGTTCCATTATCATAAGCTTCTTCAATTAATTCCATGATCTTAGGGAGGTTATCGTCTCTTCCATCAATTCCCTTTAGAATTACATATTCCCAGTTATCTTTTACTCTTTTATTATTATAGAGAGTAAATAATCCACCTTCAGCTTCTGAAAAATCTATTAATTTATCTAAGGCTGTTTCAATTAGAAGATCAAAATCGCTAATACCATTCAACTCTTGAGTTATTTCATAAAAACTGTTCAGCAGTGTTTCCTGAACTCTTGATTCTTTAAGTTCTACAGCGAATTTTTTGGAAACTTTCTTAATCAGGATATCGTTTCTTTCCAGTAATGTAATTGCACCTAATCCTTTGATAAGTTTTTTATTATCGTTCAATATCTGCAGCGCCTGTTCCCAATCTTCCTCTTCAAGTAAAAGGGATGCCAGATCATAATTAGCAACAGCCAGCTCAATATTACTGTTAGATTTCACGAAATATTCAATTGCATTTTTCAATAGGTCAAGAGCTACCTTGCTATCTTTTTTCTCCAATAATGACCGCAAGTAGCAGCATTTTCCCAGCGAAGATTCTTTTTCTATCTCTTCAGCAAGTTTCTGTGCCGAATCTAAATAGTAATTTGCACTTTCATAATTTCTGGTTTCAATAAAGTATGAAGCCTGATTCAATGCTCCTTCAATAATTTTATCTTTTGCATTCAAGCTTTTAAAAAAGTCGTAACTTTCTACCAGATAGGCATAAGCTTCTTTGAACTTATGCAGGGAAGTCAAAACACTTCCCAGATTTCCATAAAGCTCCGCTTTCATGATCTCATCTGTAATACTGGGTAAGAATTCCAAGCTTTTTGAATAGTACTCATACGCCAGATTAAAATCTCCCCGTTTTTCATAAAGCTCGCCAATATTATTATACGATTTAATTAATCCTTCTGTGAAATTGAAATCTTTTGATTTTTTTATAGCCTGCTCATAATAATCTATTGCATTTTCAAAATTACCGGATTTAAAGAAAAGTGCTCCCAGATTATTCAATGCAGAGATCACATTTTTATACATATTGAATTCTAAAGCAATTTCCAATGATTTAATAAATGCTTTTTCAGCTTCTTCATATTTCCCATTATCCATATAGGATACACCAATATTTATATATATGCTGATTGTTTTATATTTATCGTTGAGAAGTTTTTGTATTTCCAATGCTTTTTTCAAGTAGCTGATGGATTTTTTGTACTCACCCTTATCCTCATATAAACTACCAATATTACATTGTGAAACAGAGATACCACTTAAATTAAATCTTTCTTTTTCAAACTTCAAACTCTTTTGATATAATGTTTCAGCATTTTTCATTTCACCCTGGTACATTGCCAGTACTCCAAGGTTGTTATAAACTGCAGCTAACCCAGCCAGATCTTTAACTTTGCTATAGAGTGTCTCAGCTTCATTAAATTCATTTTCTGCTTTTTTCCAGTCATCTAAACGATAAGCAATTCTACCTTTTAGTTTTCTTATGTTCGCTTTATATTTAAATCTGGTATTTGCATCTTTGATCTGATCAGATACATTCAATGCTTTCCTCGTTAAATCTACAACCTCATCTATTTTTTCCAAGTCTAACAAGATATCAGCTTTTAGCAAATATGTTTTCAGACTTAATTCATTATCATCAGAATCTGTTTTATATTTTTTTAATATTTCTAATGCAAAAGCTGAAGAATTCATTGAATACAGAACCTCAGATAAACTATACACCACTTCATTTAAGGAAATTGAATTTTCTACAGCAAGTTTTAGCGCTTTACGGAAATATTCAGCTGCAGTATCAAGTTTTCCAATTATCCTGTTAGCCCTACCTAAACTAAGTAAAATTTCTTTCTGTTTTTCAGGGCCTGAAATTTGCTTTATATAAAGGTTATATATTCTTATTAATGATTGGTAATCCTTAAGTTTGGAGAGTGAAGCTAAGCATTCCTCATAGCATAGTTTTTTAGCATCACCCAATATAACACAAATATCTTTTTTGTATTCCAGTTTAACAGAACTCAAAATACAATTTGAGTATTCTTTTCTTTTTTTATCTGGCAATTTTTCAAAGCAGTGTTTAATTACTGCTACTTTCTTTATGTAAAATGAATCACCATATCTCATTATTAATCTATTTTTTAATAATAAATTCAAGTCTTTTGTTATAGAAGTTAATTTGCTTATTTCTTTTATCCTTGATTCTGAGGCATCTGTATCTAGTAAGAGAATGATGAAAAGCAGCTTATGCTGTTTTTGTGTTAATTTACTGATCTGCTGAGAGTATATTGTAGTTAGATCTAACTTCTTCTTGAGAAAAGAATCAAAATCAAAAGTTTTATTTTTTTTGGATAGTAAGTTATTGATTATGTAATCAATAATAGCTAAATTCCCACCGGAGATATTATGTATGATCTCGCTTTCTGATAAGAGAGATTCACCTTTTTCGGGTAGAACATTTTTTAATATATTTTTAATCTGTTCTTTGCTGGGAATAGCAATAGGAATCTTATTAGAAAATGGAAAGATCTCCTTTCTTGTGAATATGATGAATTGGATATTCTGCTTTAAGGAGTACTGAATAATGTACTTTATAAAATCTCTTGTATAGTCATTTAAATAGAAGTCTTCATAAATTATTATGTTTTTGGGTTTAATTAAGTTACGTTTATTCAATTGCTCTGAAAAATAATAAAAAAGGTCATATTTGTTTTTAAAATTAAATTTATCCGAGGCATCGATCATTTTATAATATTCCTGATCATTAATGCCTGCTATCATCTGCAAAATCTGCTTGAAATGATTATATTGGAATACACGGGGACAATAATATTCAACTGCAATATTATTATCTTTCATTGTCTTAATAAGATTTTTGAAGATCAAAGATTTTCCTGATCCGGATCCGCCAATAATCTCAACAATTTTGCTATTATCCGATTCGATCAAATCTATTATGTTTTTACTTAGATTATTGTCATTTGTAACAAATTGACCCATTACTTTTTCGAGTTTACTTTCCATAAATACCCCATGTGATCGTTAAGATTCAAACTCAAAAAAGATTTTAAGAATTATTTGTCAACAATGTTTTTCTTGTGTAAAGTATATTTACAATTGCAGCTTGATTTAAAGAGTATTTTCAGCTATAATTGAATTTAAAGAATTTATTATTTGCTCAGAGGAGATGGATCTCATACATTTAAAATGTTTTTTTGGACACTTTTCTCCTCCATGAAGTGTACACGGCTGACACGAAAGATCGGCAGATAATACAATTGCTTTTCTATTCATAGGTGCAAATCCAAGTTTAGGATGGGTAGCTCCAAAGATCGCGATTTGAGGTTTCTTCAGGGCAGCAGCAATATGCATCGGTCCGCTGTCGTTTGTTATCAATACATCCATTTTATCGATAGCAGTAACAAGTTGTTGCAAAGTCAATTTGCCGCATAGATCTAATATAATTGATTTGGTTAGAGAATCCAATTTATCTGCCAGATCAAGCTCAGCTTCTGATCCAAATATTATGAATCTACAATTCCAGGCGTCAGGAACAGAATTGATAAATTCAGCTAATTGTTCAATTGGATATTGCTTTGTTTTATGAAGAGCACCAGGGAAAAGACCAATATTTTTTACATGTTTAGAAATTTGAAACTTCTCGGGCATTTTAATACTTTTAGTTGTAAACAATTTAGGTTCAGCTATTTTGCTATCAATCCCGATTTTTTTTAGCGCATTAAAATACAAACTAACAGTTGATGATATAACTTTATCTGTTTTTCTGTTTACTATCTGCCTTCGCAGAAGATGTTTTTTGTTATATGTAATATTTCTTTTTGCATTGATAAAGCTCTTTATAATAAATGTATTAAATTTGGCATGAAGATCAATTGCAACATCAAATTTTATCTTTCTGATATCTTTTAAAAGTGAATATTTTTTTTCCCAGTAGTGAATTTCATCAACACAATTGAACATTTCAACTATAGGTGCAAAAACACTTTTCGTGAGATAATGAATTTTAGCATCGGGATATTTACTATGCACAGCCTGTACCGCAGACTGTGTAAGCACAATATCACCGAGAGAACTGAGACGGATAAATAATATTTTCATTTTATAGGGAACAAATTTTACCTGTTAATCCTGCTTCATAGCTTGGATTATTTCCGGAACTCTTGCTATAGCATCCTTGATCTTAGCTACATTTTTCCCGCCAGCCATAGCCATATCTGGTCTACCACCACCTTGTCCATCAACAATTTGGGCTACTTTCCCGATAATTTTACCGGCATGATATTTCTTAGTAAGATCTTTTGTGACAATAACCAGAATGGAGACTTTTTTATCAACTTCGGCAAAGAGAACACCAATTCCTGACTTCATTTTATCACGGAGCTGATCACTTATCTGACGCATCATGCCCGGATTTTGAATATTGATACTGGCTATAACAACTTTAGTTCCGTCTATCTCTACAGCTTTCTGAATCAGCTGATCTAATGTATTTCCAGCTGATTTCACCCGGATAGTTTTAAGTTGGATATGAAGTTTTTTATTTTCAGAAATCATTTTATTTATCTTATCAGAAACTGAAGAAGATGGTGCATTTAACTGGCGTCCGATCTCATCAATTTCATCTTCCAGTATCTTAACATATTTTTCAGCCTGCTTACCGGTGATGCCTTCGATCCGACGAATCCCAGCAGCAATGGATGACTCGGAAGTAATCTTGAAAAATCCAATTTCACCTGTATATTTTAAATGAGTTCCACCACAAAATTCCTTGGAATAATCTCCAATGCTTACAACTCTTACTGTCTCACCGTACTTCTCGCCAAACAGAGCAACAGCACCCTTTTTCTTTGCTTTTTCTATATTCATGACTTCTGTTTTCAATGGTAAACATTTTCGAATTTCGATATTAACAGCTCTTTCAATAATATCCAGTTCATGCTTGCTAACCTGCCTGAAATGAGTGAAATCAAAACGCAGATGGTTAGGATGCAGGTAAGAACCTTTCTGCTGGATATGCTCGCCCAGGACACTTTTCAGTGCTTTATGCAAAAGGTGTGTAACAGTGTGATTTCTGGCAATATCCATGCGTCTTTCAATATCTATTTCTGCTGTATATTCCTTATTGTTTATCTCACCTTTCTGCAGTTTGCCATAATGAATGAACTGATCTGTATCTTTTTGAACGTCATTAATTAATATTTCGCAATCAGCATTAACAATATTTCCAGTATCAGCTATCTGTCCGCCCGATTCAGCATAAAAAGGAGTTTTATCCAACACCAATTTCACAATATCTTTTTCTAAATTATATTTCACGATTCTACATTTTGAAGAATTTTCGGCGTAACCTGTAAATTCGGTTGGAACATTCTCTGACAGTTCTATCCAATCAATATCATCCGTTTTCAAATCAAATTTTGCTGCCTCCCGGGCTCTCTGTTTTTGTTTTTCCATTTCAGCATTAAAGCCTTCTTCATCAACAGTTAAACCTTTTTCCTCTGCCATTATTTTAGTAAGATCAAGTGGAAAGCCGTAGGTGTCGTATAGTGTAAACACATCTGATCCGGCAATTTCATTTTTAGTTCTTTTTTCGATCTCCTGAAAGATCTTCAAACCTTTATCCAGAGTTTCGTTAAATCTCTCTTCTTCGGCTTTGATGATCATTTTAACATGAACCTGCTTATCTTTAAGTTCTGTAAAATGTTCTCCCATCATGTCAATAACCGTATCTACAAGTTTATACAGAAATGCCCCCTGCATCTTCAGCAGATGACCATGCCTGGCAGCACGTCGTAAAATCCTACGCAACACATAACCACGTCCTTCATTTGATGGCATTCCCCCATCTGAAATGGCAAAAACTAACGCCCTGATGTGATCAGCGATAACGCGATGGGATGTACCTCTTTCATCAGTATGATATTTTATTCCGGATATATTTTCTATCTTTTTAATAAGAGGCTGGAACAGGTCAGTATCATAGTTGGAATTTTTGTTCTGCAGAATCTGACAGATACGTTCAAATCCGGCACCTGTATCTACAAATTTATTCAGCAGCGGATTCAATTTTCCATTTTCATCCCTGAAAAACTGGATGAAAACAAGATTCCAGAGTTCAATATAACGGTGGCAATCACCATTCACTTTGCATTGATGATCCGGGTTGTCTTTCAAGTTACAAAATTCTTCACCTCTATCAAAATGGATCTCAGAACAGGGACCGCAAGGTCCGGTATTTCCCATCTCCCAAAAATTATCTTTATCTCCATGATACTGGATATGAGATTTATCAATATCAGTTACAGTTTCCCAAAGTTGAAAAGCTTCTTCATCAGAATTATGAACAGTTGCATAAAGTTTATCTTTAGGAAGTTTCCAAACAGCTGTAAGCAATTCCCAAGCCCATTCTATTGCTTCCTTTTTGTAATAATCTCCAAAACTCCAGTTACCCAGCATCTCGAAAAATGTATGATGGTAACCATCTCTGCCCACTTCATCCAGATCGTTATGTTTCCCACCGGCTCGAATACATTTCTGACTGTTCACAACTCGATTAAATTTCGGTTTTCTCTTTCCTAAGAAAATATCCTTAAACTGGTTCATACCGGCATTGATAAAAAGCAGTGTGGGATCATCAAATGGGATTACAGGCGCCGAAGTAACAAATTCATGATCCTTCTTCTTAAAATAATCAACATACTGTTTCCTGATCTCATTACTATTCATATCTTATAACTCCATTACATCTTACATTCTTAAAATATTAATTGCTGTAAAAATCGGCGGGTAAGAATTTCTGTAAAGGAAAAAGGGGATTTGAGGTTACTCATTTCAACAACAACATCTTTTTGCTTACTTCAATGTCACCTGATCTAAACTTATAAAAATATATTCCACTGGCAACTGGTTTACCAGATTCATCTCTACCATTCCAAACCACAGAATACTGACCTGCTGATAGCTGATCACTAAGAAGCTGCTTCACTTTTTGTCCTTTCAGATTGTAGATAGCTAATTCTACTTTTCCATTATTTGGAAGTTGATATCTTATAGTTGTTTCGGGATTGAAGGGATTGGGGAAATTATTCAACTTGTAATTTACAATTGATAATTCATAATTCTCTGTACTTGTTCCCTGCCACTCATAAGCTCCCATATCAATTCTTCCATCATATATTCTTGATTCTCCATCAAGATCATAATTGGGAAGATTCAAACCTATTGTATCTGGTATACCAGCATTTATACACGGAGAATTTTGCATGAAGTGAAAATTACTTATTTCTGGTTCTATGAACAATGGCTCAAGTAAAATATTGTCTTCATATTCTCCTTCATACTCTTCACTTGAAGCAGTTCCAGTATAACCAAAACCATTAAAACCATCTTGAATATCTGAATAGTAAAAATTTGGATCTGAAATATAACAATTTAAACAGACTTGCTCACCAGTTTCAGCTTCATTTCCCCAAATTATCGAGTTAATGATATTTGAATTTGAAAATTCAGCGATGTAAACCCCACCACCATTTAATTCAGAATGATTGTTGACGATTGTACAATTAATAATATCCGGACAATATGGAGTAATAGAAGTTGTCTGGATACTCAATCCACCACCAACTATGGCATTATTCTCTGCAATTAGGTTGTTAACGATGATTCCATTTGCACCGCTGTGAATTTGGATACCACCACCATAGTTGGCTGAATTTCCTGTTATTTTATTGTTAATCATTGCAAAATCACCCTCATTATATTGGAATGAAATTGCTCCCCCAGCAGCAGAAGAGCAATTGTTGGTAATATCGCAATCCATTATTATTGGTGCGGAATGATTGAAATAGAGACCTCCTCCTCTGGAATTATCATGTGTTGCGGTATTGTTATTAATTTTATTATTTATTAATACTGGATTTGAATCAAAACTTGCTATTCCTCCACCTCTAAATAGAGCACTGTTGTTGAAAATCTTGTTATTCTTAATGGTCGGATTAGAATAGTCGCAATAAATACCACCTCCACTAGGATCAGAATAATTTTCTGTAATATAACAATTTAATATCTGGGGGGAACTATAATAACAATAAATGCCACCTCCATTTATAATGGCATTCCCGTTTCTGATTGTAAAACCATTAATAACGCAGGT
>JAVCCH010000092.1 GCA_030765535.1 Candidatus Tenebribacter davisii | reverse complement strand
TTAGTTGCGAATTTTCGTAGAATTAATCAAAAACTTTTTGATATTGAACAACTCAATTTTCCAGAAATAATTCATCAGCGTTTTAATTTAAAATATGAAAAATCAGGATTGTTTTTAGTCACTGGTATTACTGGTTCAGGAAAAAGCAGTACATTGGATTCAATAGTTGATATGAATAATAAATCAAATAACGCCCATATCATCATAATTGGTAATCCAATTGAATATGTACATGAATCTGCAAAGTCAATAGTTAGACATAGAGAGATTGGTGAAGATGTAATAAGCTTTCAGGAAGGTACCATCCAAGCATTAAGACAAGATCCTGATATAATAGTTGTTGGTGAGATGAGAGATCCAGGAACAATTGCTACTGTACTTGAAGCAACAGATAGTGGCCATAAAGTTTTCTCAACATTACATACTAGCTCAGCAATTGATAGTCTTCATAGAATTGTAGCTGAATTTCCACCGATAGAACAAGAACGTGTTAGATTCCGTCTTGCTGATACTCTAAAAATTATAATTTCACAGAAATTAGTGCCAGATAAACACGGTAAACTTGTTATGGTTAAAGAAATTCTTTCTGTTGATTCATCAGTTCAAGCAGCAATAAGAAACAAAAATATTGGAGAGATATACCAAATGATAACTGAAGGTAAAAGAAAAGGTATGATCTCTATGGAACAAGAGTTATTTACAAATTATAAAAAAGGTGTTATAACAAAGGAAGTAGCAATGAATTATGCAAACAACAAAAAGCGTATGAAACATTTGTTGCTTTACTCTGCTTGAGAGATTCATAATGGCTAAAAATAAAGAAATAATTGCTTTTGGGATTTATAAAGATGGGCTTAAAGTTAAAATAGCTCAACTTGCTCTTATTAATGGTGTTGTAACTGTTCAAAATTTGAAAGAAACCATTTTATCTTCCGTTCTATTTCGTCAGGGAGAACAGCCTTCAGAGGAGACTATTAAACCCTTAGAGCAAATAGAAGATGAGATAAAAATTCCAGAGTTATCCGAAGAAGAAGAAGATAATTTTTCTTTGCCGGAACTATCAGAATTTGATCGTTCTGATAGTTACGATGATTCTACAAATGATGATATGTTGCCTGGGTTGCGTGATCTTCAGAATTTCCTACAAGAATTTCCACTTGAAAAAGGTAAAATATCTTTTAATGCAAACGAAGAGCAGATATCTTATTTCCAATTTGACTCATCTTATGGTACAAAAAATCTTCAAAAACGACTTCTTGAAGAGTTATTGACAAAAGAGGAAATTAAAGCAAAGAATTATTCTTTTGATTATATTTTAAGTCATGATAAGTCAGGAATTGCTTTTGTTCATACTGGAAGATTCAAGCTATTCCATGCTCTAAGAGATATTAATCTTATATTATCTAAAGAAAAATATTTCTATAAATATATTGATACAAATGAGATTTCTTTAATTAATGTTGTTAATCATAATTATGATTTTTCGGAAGATGAATATGTCTTAGTCTTATATATCGGATTTGACTATAAAGCTGGAATTGTTCTAAAAAATGGAACATTTATAAAGATATTTCCCATAATTGTTCCTGACACTGATGAAGTTTCTATGCGAGAAATTATCTACTCTAAAATATTACTAGAACAAGATATATCAAATATCCCAATTTCTAAAAACATTCTCTTAGCTGGAGATATAACAAATGATGATGATCTAGAATATTTCCGTTCTGCTGCTCATGAGGGCGATAATGTTTCAAGAATCGAACTAAATCAACTTGCCGTTCAGGAAGGACATGAAAATAAGATCACCCCTGAACAGATCGCCAGATTTGCTATTCCAATCGAATTAGCATGGAAGACATTAGACACTAAGCATAAAGATTTCAGCACTACAAATCTACTACCAGGTAAGGTAATTGAAAATCAGAAATATTTCAAAATTGCCTGGCATGGTTTTTTAGTTTTAGCGGCAATCTTTTATTTTGCATTTTCAGGAACAATTAAAAATCTGGAATTAAAACAAGATATTATTAAATATGGAAAAGAGAATTATAGAATAGAAAGAGAACTTACTAAAAATCGTGAGTTAATAAAAAGACTCAATGAAATTAAAACTAAATTAACTAAATTACAAGAAAATCTGGTCAAAGTAGATAAAATAACAGGAAAAAATAATCAATGGAATCATATTCTTGATGTGTATTCCAAATCTTTAAATAAAAACAGATTAAGCTGGATTAGTGATATTTCTAGCAAAAAAGATGGATTTATTGTTGATGGCTATACAACAAATAGAAGAGCAGTAATAGCTTTTTCTCAGCTCTTTCCTGAAAGCAAGATAACAAGCGTAGCAAAAAATGAAGACCAGGGACATATAATCTGGAAATTTAATATTTCAAGTAGTTACCCTGATCCAAAATCTTGGAAAGAAATAGGTGAACAAGACGTAGAAACTGTTGAACCAGTAGAAACAAATGTAGAAAAGGATGAAGAAAAACCAACTACAGAAGAAGTAACTGAAACATCTATAGAGATCAGTGAGAAATATGATACAATACTTTCTGTATATTTCTCAGGAAATTTTAACGATGCATTAAATCAATTTAGCGAATTTATAAAAGCTCATCCTAAACATAATTTATCTTATAATGCTAAATATTTTATTGGTGAATGTTTATACCTGTTAAATCGTTTTCCCGAAGCAAAAAAGACATTAGAGATGGTTTATAATTTAAAGGGCAATAAATCTCCTGATGCACTTATCATGTTAGGTAACTGTGCTGAAAAAGAAAATGATATGACTTCAGCAACAAAGTACTGGAATACTTTAATAAAAAAATATCCTGATAATGACCTATCAAAAGCGGCAAAATATAAGTTAGATAAGATTAAAGGTAAGTGATATGAACTATGCATTAAGGAATTCATTGATTCTTTCAATTTTATTAGTCCTGGTAATTACTGGTTTTATAATTGGGAATACCTCTTCAGTTAGTAAAATAAAGAAAATAAAAGTTTCATATGATAATAACTTAAAACAATTGAATGAATTAAAAGCAGCTAATCCTGATATGAAGGATCAAGATCTTTTTATTAAATCCTTAAAGGATCTTGAAAAAAAGGTTCAAAGAGAAAGTAAACTTATTCCTCAGAAAAATGATCCAACGATAACTTATAAATATCTGTTGGATATTAGCGATAATTTTTGTTCTGATGTAAAATTCAATTTTATATATAATCGATTAAGCAAAGTTGAAAATATTGGTTTTTATTCTTTTACAATTAGAGGAATTGCACCAATACGCTCATTCTATACTTTTATTTATCAGATTGAAAGCCAATATATGCTCTATGTTATCGAATCAATTAAGATCAATGAAGAAGTTGAAGATGATGTTTCAACAGGAAACGTTAGCTTCACCCTTGTTCTTAATGCATATTTTGAAGAAAGCGCATCTGAAATGAATAATATACCTTTTAGAAAATTAAAACAAAAAACCATTAATTATGATCCTTTCTATTCCAGAATCCATGCACCAATACCAATTGATAATGACCAAGAATTCTTAGATTTGAATTCTTCCGGAATGATCGGATTAACACCCAACAAAGTATTTATGAAAGACGGTATTGGAAGAATACACATACTTGAATTGGGTGATAAAGTTGCATATGGAACTCTTGAGTCTATTAACTGGCAAGAGCAGTATGCAACATTCTTATTGAATGAAATTGGTGTAGCTAAAAATAAAAAGATCTATTTGAATGAATTAAAAGAGGAATCAAAATGAAAAAATTAGTTATCCTTCTTATTCTCCTTTGTTTTGTTCTTACCTTATTTGGTCAGGAACAGAATATCAAAGATATCCCTGAGGAAGAATTAATCACAATATCCCGCGAAACGAATTTTGTTGCTGCCCTTAAAGCTATTGAATATCTTTCTTTAGATTTTGCGGGAAAGAATATTTTGAATACAAGCAATTTTAATAATCCAATAGGAATTCCCATTAAAAGTCTACAATGGAAAGATGCACTGGATTTGATAACAAGGTTTCATAATCTTGTTTTAGAAGAACGTCCAGCTACCTTTGTTGTAAAAGATGCTGATATTATTGTAGATGAAAGTGGACAGGAAGTTGAATCAGAAGGGAAGATAACTGCATCAACCAGACAAGTACGAATAAGTGCGATCTTCTTCAAAGCTGACAAATCTCTTACCAGTGAAGTTGGTATTGATTGGACAACTCTCATCGGTGGAGAGGTCGAGGCTAATATAAATTTAAATACAACAAGTACTTTATCATCGGATATTCTTAGTGCAGGATTTAAGAGAAATTTCCAATCTGGAGATATCACAATTGGTCTTGAGACATTGCTAAAAATTATTGAAGCTAATCAGAAAGGTACAATAATTGCCAGACCAAGCATAACAGTACTATCCAAAAAGAAAGGTTTTATTCAAGTTGGACAAGACTTCTCTGTAAAAACACTTGATCAAGCCGGGAATACAACAGAGAAATTCTTTGAAACCGGTATTATCATGCAAGTAACTCCCGAAGTATTAGTGGAAGATGATAGAGAAGCTATTTATCTCAATGTGGAAGTTGAAAAAAGTTCTGCAATACCAGGTGATCTTTCAACTATTATTGATAAAAGCAAATCTAATACAGACGTCTTATTATTTGATGGCGAAGAGACTGTAATTGGTGGACTTTACGATAAGGACATTCAAATTGGTCGAGGTGGAATACCAATTCTAAAAGATCTTCCCTGGTGGTTTTTTGGACTTAAATACCTTTTTGGATATGAAACTGAAACTGTAACTATAAGAGAAATGATCATTATTATAAAAGCTGAAATTGTTGATCATGTTAACGATAGGAAGAAGTTTATGATTCCAACTAACGAGCAAATTGACAAGGAAAGAAAGGATATGCAAAGATCAAATAAATTGTTTATGGATAAATAATATTGATTATCAATAAAAAAAAAGACCGGATTCCCGGTCTTTTTTTTTAGTTTAATAGCTTTTTTAATAATAACATAAATTCTTCAATATCTTCAATCTGAGTATCAAAAGAAGTCATCCACCTTACTTCTGATCTTCCTTCATCCCACATATAAAAGAAAAACTCAGCTTGTAATTTTGAAATAATTTCAGTTGGAACTATGGCAAATACACCATTTGACTGAACTTCTTGAGTTATCTTGATTTGGGGAAACTTAGAAACTTTCTCAGCCAAGATAGTAGCCATTTTGTTAGCATGTTCTGCATTTTTTCTCCAAAGATCATTTGAGAGTAAAGTATTAAATTGCACTGACATATATCTCATTTTAGAAGCTAATTGCATACCTTGTTTACGATAATATTTAAAATTTTCAGATACTTTTTTATTAAAAAATATTACAGCTTCGGCATTCATTGCACCATTCTTGGTTAAACCAAAAGAAAGTACATCAATCCCGGCATCAACTGTAATTTCTCGGAGCTCTTTACCCAAACTGGCGGCAGCATTACAAAGTCTAGCTCCATCCATATGAACAAATATTTCATTTTCATGTGCATAATCAGTTATTTTTTCTATTTCATTTTTAGTATATACAGTTCCCAATTCTGTTACTTGGGCAAGTGAAATCACTTTAGGTTGCGCATGATGTTCAAAACCAAAATCATGCATATGATATCTTATCTTTTCAACTGTAAGTTTTCCATTTTCGGTTGGAACTGATAGTAGTTTACATCCGGTGAATTTCTCAGGTGCACCACATTCATCTACATTGATATGAGCAGTTTCTGCACAGATAATTGAATTATATGATTCAGTCAGCATTTTTAATGCCAGTACATTCGATCCGGTACCATTAAAGGTAATATAAATATCAATATTTTTCCCAAATTGTTGTTTTATTTTATCAATTGCTTCAGATGTATAAATATCATCTCCATATCCAATGCAATGTCCAATATTTGCATTTTGTATAGCTTCTAATACTTCAGGATGAATTCCTGCATTATTATCACTTGCAAAACCACGTTTCAGTTCTTCAGTCATAGTCATTACCTTTCTTTTTATGTATTTAAGCTTTTATTATTAGCGTCTAAATTTTTGTCTAATCACAAATAAAAAAAGCACCGCAAAACTGCGGTGCTTAAACAATTATAAAATATTTTTTAGAACCATTGTTTTTTGTTTTGTACATATAGCTCATCAAAGTCTTCATCTGACTTTGTTAAATATATTATTCCCTCAATAAGGCCAAATATCCACATAACTAAAATTGATCCACCAATAGTGGGCAATCCCCCGATAATTGAGATTAAGAGCACAATAATACCTGGTACTGTATAACCTAGATAAAATTTATGAATACCAAGCCATCCTAAGAAGATCCCTAATAAACCAGCAACTAATTTACTTTTAGCTCCTTTTCCCATAGATGATTTCAATTTCACACCACATTTTGTACATACTTCTTGATTTTCTTTTGTTTCTGCACCACAATTTTGACAAAACTTTTTTCCCATCAATGGTTTCATACCACAATTTACACAAACTTCTGCATTTTCAGGAACGTCTTTCCCACAATTTCTACAAAACATATTTTCTTCCTCCTTTTTTATTTAGACATAAAGTAGATTGCAAATCTACAGTGTCAAGAATTTTACTTAGGTTGATTGATATTTATGAATAAATACCTTTAGTATCATTTTACTTTTCTACTTAACTTATTATTTTATTTATATCATCGATTTATTTTTGCACAATAAAATAAATGACATTTAATTGATCAAAGCAATTTATTGAAGATTCTCATGTAGAAGAGTAAAAACTGTAGCACCAAAAACAACTGATATCAATATTAAGATACCAATGAAAATAGCACTCCAAATTAATTGTGCTTTTGCCCAATTTGCTTTACTTGGATTTGAGCTACTATCAAATGCCCAAACAAACAGCATAATAAGACCAACTATTGGTATCATTGTAACCAATAAAGTTCCAACCCAATCTCCAACTTTAACAGCATAATTTTCTTGATTTTCCATGAATATTCTCCTTTTTATTGTTTTTTTCTACTTATAAATTTTCCAATTCCACTCTATTTTCTGCTAATTATGCAGAATTCATTAATGAAACAATTTGTAAGTTCGTAATTCGCAATGTCAAGAATTTTACTTCTTGTAATTATTTACTAACAATTATTATAACCATTACTCCACATCTTTATCTTTTTAGTTAATTTTTATATTGACATCTTAACCATATAGTTAATTTTTGAAGTGTAATATATAAGAGATAAGGGAGGTGATCATGGGAATTAATTTATCAAAACAAAAAGCAAATGATATCATTACAAATATTTTTAATTGTAAGATATCTACTTCCCTGCCGCGACCTCTTTTGGGAAATGAAGTACCTGCTGGTTTCCCATCTCCAGCACAGGATTATATTGAAGAAAATCTAGATTTGAATGAACATCTAATTTCTCATCCTTCAGCAACATATTTTGTAAAAGTAGAAGGATATTCTATGGTGGATGCAGGGATTTATCCGGGAGATATTCTCATTGTTGATAGAGCTATAGAAGCGACTCATAAAAAGATAGTTATCGCAATAGTTGATGGTGAACTTACAGTAAAACGACTTTATAAAAAAAATGGCAAATGGTTTCTGGCACCTGAGAATCCTGAATTTGAATCGCTTGAAATAACCCGCGATATAAATTTTCATATTTGGGGAGTCGTTATCTATTCTATTCATAAAATGAGCTGATTATGTCAAAGAATACCGTTGCTTTAGTTGATTGTAACAGTTTTTATGCTTCCTGTGAAAAAGTATTTAACCCTGACATTGAAAATAAGCCGGTAGGAATTTTATCCAATAATGATGGGATCATTGTAGCACTTTCCAAAGAGCTGAAAGAACTTGGAATAAGTCGTGGAACTCCAGGCTTCAAAATAAATAAACGTCTAATAAAAGAAAATGATATCAAAATGTTCTCTTCAAATTACACATTATATGGTGATATGTCTACCAGGGTTATGAACACATTATCAATGTTTACACCCGATCTTGAAATATATTCTATTGATGAAGCCTTTCTTGCACTATCAGGATTCGATCATCTAAATCTGACTGACTATGGCAAACAGATAAAGAAAACCGTTTGGCAACATACCGGATTACCTGTTTCAGTTGGTATCGGACCTACTAAAACCCTGGCAAAGATTGCAAACCGTTTTGCCAAAAAGCACAATTTTGCAGAAGGTGTCTTTGACATTACTGACCATCCTGACAGAGATAAAGTATTGCGCTGGGTTGAGGTGGAACATATTTGGGGCGTAGGAAGGCAGTATGCTAAAATGCTACGTCGTAACGGGATCGTAAATGCGTATGAACTCACTCAAATTCCCGATAAATGGATACAGAAAAAAATGACGATCGTTGGGCTGCGAATGGTGAAGGAGCTGCGTGGAATATCCTGTATCGATCTGGAAATGGATATAAAACCAAAGAAAGAAATCGTATCATCCAAGTCATTTGGAAATCCAGTGACTGATTTGCAGGATTTGATGGAAGCAGCTTCCGAATATTGTAGTGTAGCTGTAAAAAAGCTGCGCTCTGAAAACCAGGTAGCTTCACTCATTATAGTATTTCTCACCACAAATAGATTTAAGAATGAACCACAATATGCAAATTATGCTAGAGCACGTCTACCTCTCCCCTCCGGCTATACACCGGATTTTATTCATGCTGCCAATAGAATTTTAAAGAAGATATATCGCCCGGGATATAAATACAAAAAAGTTGGTGTAATGCTTGCTGATATCATGCATCAAAGCAAAGCCCCGCTTGATTTTTTCCAACCTACATATTTGGATGACAATCGAAAGGTAATCATGGATTGCATGGATGACATTAACGAAAAAATGGGATCACATCAGCTTACCTATGCCTCTGCCGGTATAAAAAAGCCATGGCAGATGAAAAGAAGACAACTTACTCCCAGTTATACCACTAGTTGGGAACATATTCCGGTGGTAAAAGCAATATGAATAGAATAAGAAAACTTATTCACGTAGATATGGATGCATTCTTTGCTGCTGTTTATATTCGTGATCATCCGGAAGTGAAAGATAAGCCTGTGATCTGCGGTGGACCTGCCAACAGCCGGGGAGTTGTATCAACCTGTAATTATGAAGCACGAAAATACGGTATTCATTCTGCTATGCCCAGTTTCCAAG
>JAVCCH010000148.1 GCA_030765535.1 Candidatus Tenebribacter davisii | reverse complement strand
TTCAATAATCCTCTTCCATCAACTTTTGGGATTGAATGTTTAACTTCGTTGAATTTCATCATTTCACCCCCATATATCTTTTTATGCCACGAAGCTGCCCTTCAAAACCACTGCAGCGGCAAAGATTTCCAGCTAGATAATGCTTGATCTTTTCAATTGTTGGATTTTTCAATTCCTTTTTCATAGCGTAAGTTGTAAGAACAAGAGAGGGACCACAATATCCGCATTGATCAGCTCCTTCACTCACAATTGCGTCAACTATTTCATCAGCATCCTTACCCAGTCCTTCAACAGTTGTGATCTTATGCCCTTCGGCTCTTGCTGCCAGGAACTGACATGATAAAGTCGGTTTGCCATCAATAAGTACAGAACATACACCACAAGCTCCTGTATCACAACCTTTCTTTACACTTTTATATCCCAACTTTCTTAAAACACCAAGTAATGCCTCATCTGCATCAATATATGTTTCATAGATTCTGTTGTTAATATCTAAATTTACTTTCATGATAAAACCTCCTGTAGAGCACGGGATACAAGTACAGGTGCGATCTTTTCTCTGTATTTTCCGCTTGCCCGCATGTCATCACCAAATGTAAATTCTTTAACGATCAGGTTAGAAGCTTCAATGATCTTACTATTATCAGAATTGATCATTCTAGCTGCTTCTTGAGATAATTTTGCAATTGAAGGACGAGTTCCAACTGAAATTTTTATTTCATCAAAATTGGAAACTGCAACAGATAAAATTGGGAAATCGGCATCTGAAGTGCGCAGCATTCTATAGAGGCATTTGCCCTGGTTTTTCTTAATTACGATTTTTTTAAGAATATCTCGTTTGATATTCCAATTTGAAATAAATTCTGCAAAGGGGATAGTTCCATTCTCTTCAAATTGAAGTTTACAATCTAGTACCAGTAAAGCTGTAATGATCTCTGAAAATCCCAGTCGTCCAAAAACAGCACCACCAATTTTAGCATTATTCCTGAATTGAACTCCGATGATATGTTCTACAGCTTTAGGTAATAGGTCTCCAAAATGCTTATTGATAATTGGATCTTTTTCAATAGTTCTTAGTGAAGTATAAGCACCGATCTCAATATTATCTTCATTTTCTATAATATAATCAAGATCAAGATCAGCAAGATCTATAGCGGTTGAATATTTTTTATCAGATAATCTTAAGAAAGTAGTACCGCCCAGGATCACTGAACCGGGATCATCTTTTAAGATCTTCAGTGCTGTCTCAATTTTTCTGGGTTTCACAAATTTTTCAAATCTCATTTACACCCTCCTTATATTAATTTTCCCAAACTAGAAAAAACCATCAACTCGAAAGTTGATGGTTTTTAGTATTCTATTTATACTTTTCGAGATTACCTGTTTTTTCATTGAACTGGGTGATTTTTTCATCCCATTCTTTTACTTTACCAAACTGGTCTTTCCAGTAATTTTCATCATACCATTGTGCATTAAGCTCTTCTACTGTTTTTCCCTGTTGTTCGATCCATGTGAAATACTTGAGGTTATGCATACGCTTTTTGTCATAATAGTTCATTTCGATCATGTTATCAATACCTAATCCCATCAGGTCTCTATTATATACAACAGCAGAATCCTCGTGGCTGAATTCACCACGATTTTCTAATTCTTCTTTCATTCTAGATCTATACATTTCCATAGAATCTGTAGCAACTGTGAAAAGGACATCATTTTCATTCATTTCATAATACTTAGCCATCTTGATAGTTCCCATGATGTTAGCTATAGATGAAATTCCCATAAGATCAAGTTTGTCGATGATTTCCTGGCTTATGCCTTTTTCCAACAAATATTTACGGCCATTTTCAGAATTGAATAATCGCATAATATCAATATTTGGTTGATCATCGATATCAATTACCATATCCATATTTCTAATATTATGGATCCATGGAACATGTTTGTCGCCGATACCTTCGATCCTGTGTCCGCCAAAACCATTGTAAAGCAGAGTAGGGCATTGCATTGCTTCACCGGCAGCTACTATAAAAGCCGGATATTTCTCACGCAGATATTCAGCGCAGCCAAGAGTTCCAGCAGATCCCTGAGTTAAAAACAATCCGCTAAACCTGCTGTTCTCACTTTTTTCCTGATCGAACACTTCTTCCATAGCCGGTCCTGTAACTGCATAATGCCATACAGCATTACCTATCTCACTAAATTGATTTAGATTCACAATTTCATCTGGACGTGCATGACAGAGTTCTTTAGCTTTGTCGTAAATTTCTTTTACATTACTTTCACATCCGGGAGTAGCATATACTTCTGCTCCAACTTCATGCAGCCAGTCAAATCTTTCCTGACTCATCTCTTCCGGTAATACAGCAATTGATTGGCAACCTAAAAGATAGGAATCATATGCACCACCACGACAATAATTTCCTGTCGAAGGCCAGAGTGCTTTTTGTGTTGTCGGATCAAATTCACCGTGAACTAATTTTTCTACTAGTGGACCAAAAGTAGCTCCAACCTTATGTGCGCCTGTTGGGAAAAATTTACCGACCAATACTATAATTCTAGCATCTATTCCGGTTAGTTCCTTGGGTAATTCCATGAAGTTAACTTTACCGAAGCCACCACCATGTTTAGTTGGTTCATTTTTCCAGGTAAGACGGAACAGATTGAGAGAGTTCAAATCCCAAAGTCCTATATCTTTTAATTCTTCTTTGATACTTTCTGGGATTAATTCCGGATTTCTCATTTGTGCATATGTAGGAATAATAATATTTCTTTCCTTACATCTATTAATTGTGTTAGCAAGTACTTGCTCTTTGTTTTTTTTTGCCATCTTTGCAATTCTCCTTTTATTTATACTTCTTATTTAATTATTATTGTTCCCGTTTTGCCGTCTAATGCATCAACAGCATTAGCCAGAGAAGTGATTATTGATTTTTCACCTCCAGCTTTAACAAATCTTATTGCTGCAGTAACTTTTGGTCCCATGCTTCCAGCTAGGAAATGTCCCTCAGCCAGATATTTTTCAGCTTCGGTTACGGTTATTTTACCTAAAGGTTTTTCATCTGATTTACCATAATTGATCCTGGCGTTTTCAACATCAGTCAGAATTAGATAAATATCTGCATTTACAGACTGAGCAAGTACGTTACCTGCTTTGTCTTTATCTATCACTGCTTCTA
>JAVCCH010000021.1 GCA_030765535.1 Candidatus Tenebribacter davisii | reverse complement strand
TGTCAAATACTTACTTGTCGGCTTTGCTAAGAATCGGCTTTCGAAGAAAACGATTTCAATTTTTTCTTGCTGTTCTAGGCAAAACGATCAAGCTTTTCTTTCTATTATTCTTGACACATTTCTACAACTTTCCATTTTTCTTCACGGTTTATGTATTTTTTTATTTTAAAATAATTTCTATCAATATAGAGGCATGAATGTTATTGGATAAACTCAACGAAATATTCAAACTAAGAAATAAATTATGTTTTATACTCACAAATGGTGTAAACAAAGATATTATCGAAACTTTTACCAACGAATATAAAATTAATTCAGTTGATATTGGTTTAGAACTATCGAATGCTTTATTTAATGAAGATTTACATAAACAGCTTTCAATAATAGCTCTTGAGAAATTTAACGGAATTATTGAGGACAATATTTCGGTATTTATGGGCCAAGATACAATTGTATTATATAACTTGGGCATTCTATTCGAAGATGATCTTAAATTAAATTTAGAGAGCATTTTATTAGAAATCAGCAAAAGTGTTTTAATTATTCTATTATGGGAAGGTGAAGTATCTACTCATGGGTTACATTTCCTCAGCAAAAAGAATGGCAAATTGTTAGCGTTAAAAAAAGAACAATATTTACTATTGGAGATATAATATGAAGTACAAAGAATTGATCAACTTTGAGCCAATAACTGAGATCGTAAAATTCAGTAGAACGGATGAATCTGATTATCAGAAAAGTATAGTGAAAACCTATGTTTTTTCCGAAGCAATTAAAGACCATATTTTACCTAC
Organism: Candidatus Tenebribacter davisii; assembly: GCA_030765535.1. Lineage (GTDB taxonomy): Bacteria > Cloacimonadota > Cloacimonadia > Cloacimonadales > TCS61 > Tenebribacter > Tenebribacter davisii. The sequence goes on along the minus strand of JAVCCH010000021.1, from coordinate 14,266 downwards.
GATGATCCGAAATCTAAATTTTTTGAATGCTGATGAGAGCTTTGGTATCCAGGTTGTAGGTAACTATGGTACAGGTAAAAGCCACTTGATGTCTCTTGTTTCTCTGATCGCAGAAGATAAAAGCTTGTTGTGTCTTGTTTCAGATGAAGACACAAAGCAAAACCTTAATCAAATTGCCGGTAAATTTAAGGTACTTCGTTTTGAATTGGGAAGCAATCAAAGTTTATGGGATGTTATTGTTTTTCATGTTGAAAGATGGTTATCAAAAAATGGAATTGATTTCAAATTTGAAAATTACGATAGGGAAATGTTCCTTACACAAATTCATATTATGATGGCATCTTTTGAAGAGAAATATCCTGATAAAGGATTTATGATTGTTATCGATGAAATGCTAGCCTATTTAAAAAGCAGAAATACTCAGCAACTCAATGATGATCTTATGGTTCTTCAAGCGCTTGGTCAAGCTTGTGATAATACCAGATTCAAGATAATTTTTGGTGTTCAGGAATTGATCTATCATTCCCCTGAATTCCAATTTGCATCTGAGATGCTTCAGAAAGTATCAGACAGATATAAAGATGTTAAGATTACGAAGGATGATATCACTTATGTGGTTAAGAGAAGGCTTTTGAAGAAAGATGAACATCAAAAAGTGAAAATAAGAAAACATCTTCAGAACTATGTTAGCCTTTTTGAGCATCTTCATTCTCATCTCGAAGAATATGTGGAATTATTTCCGGTTCATCCAGCCTACTTCGATAATTTCCAGAGAATTAAAAAAGGAAAAAGCCAACGTGAAGTTTTAAAAACGCTTTCATCCAGCTTCACAGAAATGATGGAAATGGATATTCCAGAAAATAATCCCGGCCTGATAACATACGCAGATTACTGGAATGATCTCTCAAACAATGCTTCACTCATGTCAGATCCGGATATCCGTAAGATTAAGGATATAACTGACACGATTAAAGATAAAATTTCAACCTATTTCTCTGGTGCTAGGAAAAACAAAAAGGATATTGCAAATAATATAGCAAATGCTGCTGCCATAAAAGCACTACAGATTGATCTTGATAAGCTGAATGGTTCTACAGCAGAAAGTCTGAAGGATGACCTTTGTATTACAAATCCTTTAGCTGATGATCAGGATCTTTTATTAAGTATCATTGAATCTACTGCCGAAGGAATAGTAAGTGCTACTCAGGGTCAATTCTTTGTTAAAAATTCCGATAATAATGAATACTGCATAAAAATAGAAGGTGGTGTTAATCCAGATGTTTTGATCCAGGAATATATGAAAAGAATGTCTTTAGAATCCAAGGATGAAGCCTTTTATGATTTTCTTCAAAAAAGCTTTCCTTTAGATTCCAATACATACAGGCAAGGTTTTAAGATCTGGTCCCACTCGATAGAATGGTCTTCTCACAAAGCTTTCCGACAGGGTTACATATTCTTTGGCAATCCAAAGGAAAGATCCACAACGCAGCCTGTTCAGTATTATTATATGTATTTTATGCCGATCTTTGATGAAACAAAACTGCTCTTCAATAATGAACCGGATGAAGTATATTTTGCCATGACAGAGTTGAGCGATAGTTTCAAAACAGAAATTGGATTATATGGTGCAGCCAAATCCCTTGAAGCATCAGCCAGCAGTAATCAAAAAAGACTATATAGAGAAAAGATAGATTTTCATCTAAAAAATGCGAGGGAGATTTTCAATAAAGAATTTACAACAAAAACTAAGGTTCATTATCAAGATACGATCAATAGCCTTGATTCATATCAACTCCCAGGTTTTGGCTCAACGCTCGAACAAACTTTTGATGAAGTTACCTCTGCCATTCTAGATAATCATTTCTGTGAGACAAATCCCGATTATCCCAGCTTCCATAATCTTTTATCTCCCTTAACTGAAGATAATTTTAGCAATCGCATGAAATCTGCTATTATGAAGATAACTAAACCAGATAGGCCGAATAAAGATGGTGAAGCAATGCTCACAGGACTGGGACTCTGGATCCCCGGAAGTATCGATATTCAGCATTCAAAGTATGCACAGAAAATTATGCAGAAAGTGAAAAATGCCCAGGGTAGAGTAATAAATCGTGATGACATCCTAGAATGCTATTATCCTAAAGGAAATCTTTGGCGATCAACAGAGTTTAAAGTTGAAGCGGATCTGGAATTTCTGGTTCTTTCGGTATTAGTGTATTTGGGAAGAATTGAGATTGTCCTTACATCTGGTAAGAGTATCACTTCTATGAATCTTGATGATATCAAAAATCTATCTAAAGATGATTACTTTAACTTCACTCATATAAAAGCCCCCAAAGGCATAAATATTCCTGCCATCAGAGCTTTGTTCAAAGCTTTAGGTATGACAGATAGGACCGAGTATCTAGATAGAGAAGATACCTATATAGAAATGATACAAAGAGCAGAAAAACTTTCTAGCAAAACAGTTACTTTAAATCAGAAGATCATTTATGGATTGGTATGTAATAATGTAGAAGTTCTCAACCCAAAAGATGCAGAAATATACAAGAAAGAGTTTAATAAGATCGCATCGATCTGCGACAGAATTCAAACTTTCACCACCGAGGCAAAGTTGAAGAATTTCCCATTTAGTATGGAAGAAATTGAAGAGAATTTTACTCATAAAGACTACATCACAGAGATTGAGGATCTGCTTGTTCTGGTTAGTAAGTTTGATGAATACATAAATTATCTCAGCCAGACAATTCAATACATTGCAGAAGAAAACCTGAAGAAAGATGTTTCAGAAGCTATTAATTCCCTTGCCTTAAACATAAAAAGCAATGATGAAAAAAGGATCAAAGAATATGAAGCAATTCTATTAAGTTTGAAAGACCGGTATGTAATGTATTATTTAGAACAATATACCAAGTATTATTTGTCTTCAACAGATTTTGGAAAAAAACAAGTTTTAATGGACTCATCCCATAAGAAGGTTTGTGATATTCTGAAGGATGCTGATTTCCTATCGACAGCAGTTTACAAAGAATGGCTGAATAGAATTATTAGTTTAAAAGCAGCAGAAAACATCACTAAGAAAGATATTCGACATATTCCATATCATAACTTTAATCCCTGTCTTTTTGCAGGCAAACCCAAAGAAAATATCCTTACTCTTCGAGAGGAATTGATAGAGATCGTCGAATCTTGGACCAAGTCCATGAAAGAGATCTTCGATGATCCCAGTATCCAGAAAAATCTCAACCTTATCAGTGGAGGTGAAGCTGAAATATTACGAAAATTTGCCCAAGACGAGATCGAGCTGGATAGAAACAATGTTACCCAGATCAGAGATCTTATTACTAAAGTATCACAAGGTTTAGAAAAAATTGAGATCGACTCAACCTCATTGAAGAAAGTCTTTAATAAACCGTTAACACCGGACGAGGCTGTGGAAGAATTCAAGAAGTATGTAGACTACATTACTTCAGGAAAAGACAGAAACAAAATTAGAATTATTTTAAACTAAAATAGATTTTTTTAAAAGTGAGGAATAATGCTAGATCTATTCGATCGTTTCGAAAATGAAGATAAGAAAAATAAGAAAGTTATTTGTCTTGGAATTGAGTTTGATTCTGAAGAAAAAAGAAGAGAGTATTTTAGAGAAGAACTAAGGAAAAAACTTCCGGAATTGAAGAAGATGGAAGGTTTCCCCATTGGCGAAGATGATGACATTATTAACCTCTCTGATCCACCCTATTACACAGCATGTCCCAACCCCTGGTTAAATGATTTCATCTATGAATGGGAAAGAGAAAAGAAAGAACTGGAGAAACAAGAGAAGAGAAATGCTGATTTTGAAGTTACAGAACCTTACGCAAGCGATGTAAGTGAAGGTAAGAATAATCCAATTTATAATGCTCATTCTTATCACACAAAAGTTCCACATCCTGCCATTATGAGATACATTCTTCATTATACACAACCAGGAGATATAGTTTTTGATGGATTTGCAGGTACAGGTATGACGGGTGTTGCAGCAAGTCTTTGTGGAAATCCGGAACCACAGCAAAAAATTCTTTTCGAAAGAATTAACTCTCAGACAAAATGGGGTGAGAGAAAAGCTATTTGCTCTGATTTGAGTCCTATAGCTAGTCTTATTAATGCGATTTACAATGTTTCTGGTGAACATCGCAAATATTTTTACGAAAGAGCTTTATCAAAAGTTAATTATTTGGAGAAAAAATATGGATGGATGTATAATACCAAACATGATGATGGAAGTATTTGTAAAATTAATTATATTGTTTGGTCTGAGGTTTTTCTATGCCCAAACTGTAATTCTAATTTAAACTTTTGGGAAAATGCTGTAAATGGTAATGATGTATTAAAGGAATTTAATTGTCCCAATTGTGGCTCTTTATTAGATAAACGGAAACTTGAAAAGAAGTGGATTACAGCATATAATGAAGATTCAAGAAAGACAACAAAAATATTAGCTTATGAACCAGTTTTTGTAAATTATAAAATTGGAACAAAAAGTTATGAGAGACCTATAAATATTTTCGACACTCAACTAATAGACAGAGTAAATAATTTAGAAATAGGCATACTTAAGCAATTAAATAATTCATTTGACCAAGGAGATAAAACTAGAGAATTTTTCAACAAAGGTATCAACAAGCTTAAAGATTTATATACGAAAAGAACAATGATTTTGCTTTCTGAATTGTTTAGAATTTTTGAAACGAAAGAAGAAAAAGCACTATTTACAGCTACTATTGTTAACTTATCTAAAACTGCAAGATACAAATTTAAACGCTCCGGCAATGTCCCCATGTCAGGAACTATTTATATCTCGTCACTAATTGCAGAATCAAATGTATTCAATTCTATTAAATCAAAAATCAAAGCACATAAAAAAGCTTATCAAATTTTAGGAAATAATCAAAAGAATATTAATGGAATAAATTCTGCGACATCTTTGAATAATATTAAAACTGATAGTATTGATTATATCTTTGTAGATCCCCCTTTTGGGGCAAATCTTATGTATTCAGAGTTAAGCTCTCATTGGGAGAATTGGTTGAATGTTAAGACAAATACAACTAAAGAAGCTATTGAAAATCGAACTCAAAAAAAATCAAAATTTGATTACCAAACTTTAATTCAAGAATCATTTAAGGAATTTTACAGAATTCTTAAACCTGGCAAATGGATGACAATAGAATTTAGTAATACTAGTGCAGCTATTTGGAATAGTATTCAAACTGCTGTTCAAAATACAGGATTTATTGTATCAAATGTAGCATCCTTAGATAAAAAACAAGGTTCCTATAATGCCGTTATGAACCCTACATCTGTTAAACAAGATTTAGTAATAACTTGTTACAAACCATCAAGTACATTTGACTTAAAATTTCAAAAAAATAAAAATGTTCTTACGGGTGTCTGGGATTTTATTGCTGAACATCTAAAACATTTACCCATTCATATTCAAAAGAAGAAAAATACTACTGAGATAATTGAGCGAAGTCCTAGAATATTATTTGATAGATTGATCTCATTTTATGTTACACATAATCTGCCTGTACCTATTGATGCAGCAGATTTCCAGAAAGGCTTACGAGAGCGATTTGAGGAAAGAGACGGTATGTTCTTTACTCATGAACAGTTATTGAGCTACGAAGAGAAGAAAAAAGAATTCCCAGAGTATGTACAGGCTTCCATCTTTGTTGCTTCCGAGCAAGATGGGATCTATTGGTTAAAGCTAAGGTTAGAAAAAGAAAAAATGAATTACCAGGATATTCAACCTGATTGGATGCAGTCTTTAGCAGCAGTTCGTAAAGGAGATACGATCCCTGAACTTATGACTATCCTTGAAGAGAACTTCCTGAAAGACGATGAAGGACGTTGGTATTATCCGGATCCGGAGAATTTAGCAGATCTTGAAAAGCTGCGGCACAGACGGTTGATGAGAGAGTTTGAACTTTACTTAGATGCGGTGAATAAACCAAAAGCAAAAAAAATAAAGGAAGTACGTGTAGAAGCTTTGCGTGCCGGTTTTAAAGAGTGCTATCAGCGTAAAGACTTCGAAACGATCGTAAAAGTAGCAGAAATAATCCCCCAAAATCTATTGCTGGAAGATGAATTCTTACTGCAATTCTATGATATAGCTATGATGAAGGTGTAGAACCTTTAGCCTATAAATGAAGATTTTAAAATATAAAGATAAGAACGTCGAGATCATTGGTAAGAAAGAGATCTTGGGAAAAACCATCTGCTGGGTTAAAGAACTGGATGCAGATAACTTCTTTCAGGTAGAGGAACATCAGCTTACTAAACAAGCAGTTACTTCTACCAAAGAATCTATCACTCTTGTAAGTATTGCTGCACGTATTGTTCAGGAAATGCAGAAACAGACGATCCTGGCTCCCTATGAGAGTAGTCTTATTCCGTTACCTCACCAGATATTGGTTCTAGAGAAAGTAATAAAATCTCCCTTTATCCGTTTTCTACTGGCAGATGAAGTGGGAATGGGTAAAACCATTGAAACAGGTTTAATTCTAAAGGAATTGAAGCTGAGGAAGCTGATAAAGAGGATAATCGTAATAGTACCCAAATCTGCGATGCTTCAATGGCAATCGGAAATGAAAGTACATTTCAATGAAAAATTCCATATCTACGACAGCCAGATGATCAATTCACTTTCAAAGACATTTTCTCAGTTTGATGTAGACCAGGAATTTAACTTCTGGCAGCAGCATAACAACATCATTGTTTCTACAGATGCACTAAAGCCTTTGGATAAAAGAACCGGATGGAATCAATCACGAATTGACCAGTACAATAAATATAGAATTGAAGCTGTATTGGAAGCAGATTTTGATCTGGTCGTAATAGATGAAGTACACAAAATGGGTGGCAGCAGCAGCCAAGTAGCTCGTTTTCGTCTGGCAGAAGCGCTTTGCAATACCATACCCAATGCTTTGATCTTATCTGCGACACCACACAGGGGAAAACCGGATCATTTCAGAAGAGTTCTGCAATTGTTAGATCCGACCGCTTTTGCCGGAGAAGGCTTACCATCAATCGATGAGCTTCATCCTTATGTGATCCGAACAGAAAAGAGACAAGCTGTAGATTATGAAGGTAAAAGTCTATTCTCCGAAAGAGAAACCAAAAAAGTTGTAGTGCAGTATAATATAGAAAAACATAAGCTGCAAATGGGATTATATGAAGCTGTAACTGAATATGTGAAACATGGTTTCAATCTGTCAGTAAAATCTCGCGATTATTCTTATGGTCTTATCATGATCCTCTTCCAGAGGATGGTCAGCAGCTCTACATCAGCTATAAAAGAAGTGATGAAGGGAAGATTGCAAAGGCTCTCTATCGGAGAAAATGAAATATTTGATGAAGTGGTAAACGATCAGACAGATTCTCATTTTGATTATCAGGAAGATTATACCTTTGATATAAGCCAATTCAGTGGTGATATTGATACAGAAATTGAGAATGATGATGAAGTTACGATCTTAATGCGATTAATAAAATTAGCAGAAGAATGTGAAAAACTGGAGCTGGATGCAAAAGCTGAATTCTTGATAAACAAATATGATGAGCTGAAAAAAACATATAGTGATCCTGATCTAAAAGTATTAATATTTACAGAATTTCGAGCAACACAGCAAATGCTGATTAAGAAACTCTCGGAATGGGGATTGCGGTGTGAATTTATAAATGGTTCAATGGATTTTGGAAAACGTTCTGATGCTTTAAAACAGTTTAAAGATAAGAGCCAGATCCTGGTTGCCACTGATGCAGCTGGAGAATCATTAAATATGCAGTTTGCCTATATAGTGGTTAATTATGATCTCCCCTGGAATCCGATGATCATTGAACAGAGGATAGGTCGTGTAGATAGGATCGGTCAGAAAAATAAAGTAACAGCTTTCAATCTTTTATTAGATAATTCTGTTGATAAGCGGGTTTTTGAAGTGATCGAGGAGAAGCTGGATAATATTCTTGATCAGTTTGGAATTGATAAAACTTCCGATGTTCTCGATTCTACTATGGATAGTCGCAAAGTTAATAATCTTTATCTTAAATCTCTTCTCGATCCGGAATCATTTGAGCAGGAGAGTAAAAACTGGCTTCATGAAATTAAGGACAAGCTCAAAGAATATCAATCCACAGAGAAAGTGCTTCCAGAAACCGGGGATAACGAGATCTCAACTTATAAAACTCGTGAGATTCATTACAGCCCTTTGCCATCATGGCTAAAAAAACTGCTTCTCAATTACACTCTATTCAATGGTGGTAATTTTGAAAACTTCATCGATGATACATTTGAAATGCAAATTGAGAAAAATAAAAAAATCCTGGGAACATGCAATTCTGACGTAGCAACATCCCAGCCCGGTTTAGTTCATTTCACATTACAAAACAGCTTGGTCACAAAGATCCTCATCAATTTCAAATCGTACCTTGATACATCTAGCATACCAATTGTTAGAATGCATGATGATGTAGTGATGAAAGGATATTGGTTGTTATGGAAGATCGAAGCAAAGAATAACTTTGATTCTCAAATGACTATAAAAGCAATATTTGTTTCAGATAAGGGAAAGTTCTTTAATGCTTTTGCAGAAGATATCTGGAATCAGATAGTAAACAATGATGATGCTTTTGATATTATAGATAATATTTCTGCATCAGATTGTGCGAAGAATTTTGATGAACTCAAAGATTTATGTCTTCCCCAATTGCATGACACTTACAGATCAATCGAGATGGATTTGAATAGTAATGTGAAAAGGATAAAAACAAATCGCGAGAATCACTATGAGTTTATCCTATCCCGCATCGAGAGACTGGGTATAGAAAACATAAAAATCTCCAAGAGAAGAAAAATAGAAAAAGAATTTGAAAATTGGCAAAAGAATTTCGAATCAGATTCTGCAGTAATTCCCAACCTTGAATGCTTTGCAGTAGTTAGAGTTGAAAATGAGTAATTTTGTTAATAGTATTATAAATAAAATTCGGTATTTACCATTTCAATTAATCTTCATTATTGATAAGGACAATATATTCAAGTACCCTGAAATATCAGAAAAATTCGATGAATTAGCTTATAGGATTTCAGACTATCAGAAAGCCATTTGCTTTAGAATTGAATATGAATTAGAAGTTAAACCTTTTCTATTAAAATTTCCTGAATCCAAATATCTAGTCAGATGTTCTTCTAATCCAATTCTCCTTGAGGATATTGGTAATCGATCTGATATTGTTATGATTGGTTTCCATGATCTATTCCCTTATTTGGATAATGAATGCTTACGAGATATTCCAATAGATGAATTGGACAGACTACTCTCTCTTTCGGAGAACCTCTTCATAAAGAAAAATAAAGATCAGACAATCAGCTTTTTACTTGAGAAACTTTATCTAATTGATCTGGATTCCCTAAATTCGCAAGAGGCATTTATAGCCAGAATGCTCAATATACATTCAAGACAGCTAGAATTAAATCCATCATCTAAAAATCTGTTAAGAGACTATGCAAATAAATACCTGCCCAAAGACAAGGAACTTTTTTCAAAGAAGATATTTGATGTTTGGATTAAGAGGCTTTGGGTTAACTATGTAATAAATGAAGATGACAAGATCGACTTTATTCATCCTCAACTCTTTGACAGTTTAAGATTGTATTTTATAAACCACAATATTGAACCATGCGAGGTCAGTAAAGATCGCTGGGCAGAGATAAGACTTCGCGAAGGTGTTTATTACGACCATGAAGAACAAAAACGGCTCGAAGTAAAAAGTATCTTGAAGAAATTAGAAATCGATTTAAGTAATTCGCTCTCTGATACAAATTGGAACGAAATGATTCGTTTCATGAGTATAGCGTACAATAACATATTAAATTCTCGAGATATTCTCGATAAAGATTATTATTCGATTGAAGAAAAATTGAATCAGAAATTTCAAAGTTACTTAGTTTCCAATTACAAAGGATTAACTTCAAAAAGTCCTTTTAGAAAGCCATACACCATGTCTCAGATCCTCAGCTTTATTCATTACCAAAGCAGCATTGATTCTAAACAAGCTGTAATCGTTATCGATGGCTTGAATTACTGGCAGTGGTATTCTATAGAACAAGTTTTAAATCAGGAATCAGATTTTGAAATTTCTACTGATATTTGCTTTTCTTTTATACCAAGTATTACGTCACTATCGAGACAGGCGATCTTTAAAGGTGATAAACCTGATATAGATTTCAACCAGAACCCAAAAAACGAAGAAAATAATTGGAAACAATTCTGGATATCGAAAGGGTTTTCCGTTTCGGATACTAAGTATTTCAAAATTGATTATGAAACAAAATGTGATGATCTTCACTTTGGTAATTCTAGATTTCTAGCTTTTGTAACAAATGATATTGATGACATGATGCATAGCGTTAAAAGAGGGAATAAAGGTTTATATGATTCTACAATGTCCTGGATCAATGAATCTTGCTTCGTAAAATTATTATCAAAGTTAAAAAAAAATGGTTACTCCATTTTTATCGGATCAGATCATGGAAGTATAGAAGCTAAAGGTTGGAGAAACCTGAAGGTAAACGAAAAATTTGGTACAAGCAGAAGTAGAAGTAGAAGGCATTTGGAATATGCTAACCGGTCCTTATTAAATAAGTTTCTTATCCAGAATCCTGAGTTAGTTGATTATTTGGTAATTGAAAATAATATGGCATATTTAAAGAACAAATTGGCTTTTGCATTAAATGGTCAAAGAATTGTTACACATGGTGGTAGTCACTTCTGGGAAGTGTTAACTCCCTTCGTAAGGATAAAATAACTAAATGAAAGATTATATTGGTATCAATCAAAGAATTCCTTTTCACGTTATCAGAACTGGCCTTCAACTGCTGTTGGAAGGTGATATAGATGAAGAGTATATAAAAGAACAATTAAGATTAGATTATACTGGTGAAAATCGAATTAAAAAGGGTCTTAGTTGTGTAAATAAAGTATTAGTTAACAATCCGTTAGCAGAACTAATTTCTAATGAAAAACCGAAAGTAGAAAGTATCCTTAATTCAAAAACAGATCTTCAAGCTATTACTCTGGCATTGCTTTGTACCGCTTATCCATTCGCCTTTGACATTGTTAGCGAAATGGGGCGCATATTCAAGGTACAGAATATTGTAAGTTCCGAAGTTATCATGAAAAAAATGTCTTCCATTTATGGCAGCAACCGAGCTACAGTGAACGGGTTCTATAGTATCATTCCGCTTTTATTAGAATTAGAGATATTTGTCAGACCAAAGAAAGGTTTGTATGAATTTACAAACAAACGAGACTTATCTCATCCGTTAGCAAAAGAATTTGTAATACTAGCCTTGTTGTTCAATTCTGGCAAGAAACACCTTAGTTTAGATGAGCTGTTTCAAACACCCTGGTTTAGTTATTTCGATTTTTACGATATAGATACATCTTCAAAATATTTTAAGTATCTGAAACTTGTTGAGAATGTAATAAAATTGAAAATATAGATAAGCTTACAAGTGTGAGGAAATATGAAAAAGCAAGAATATAATCCTATATCAAAAGTTTCTGATGAAGAATGGGATGATTTCAAAATCTTAACAAATGATGATCCAGACTTTTGGTTTTCTGCAGCCAGATGGAGTAAGGAAACTAATGAGTTTTCCCTTTCAGAACGTAAATTTATCTTTAAGATAGGTACAAACTTGAAAAAAGATAATCCATTGACAGAAAAGCAATTATTTTGGGCTAATAAACTTTATAGAAAAATAATTAGTTGTGGCTTTAGATTTCAAAAAAGAGGCAAAGGTGTCATCTTTACGAAATTTTAAATGTTACTAAATACTTGGAAAACAGTTAACAAGTTGATAAACTGAAAGAACGTGGCAGTTGCCAAACATTCAAAGTCAATCGAAAAAGATTTTCGTTAATTAAGATTATTAAGATTTTAATTAAATTCGCCCCTCACTTGCAGCAGGAAGAAGTCCCAAGTATTAACTAATAATATCTTAAATTCTCAAATCTTCTTGACACATTTCTACAACTTTACATTTTTCTTCACGGTTTGTTATTTTCTTGGAGATATTAATGAAATTTAATCATGCTGCTATGTGGTATTGTCTATCAGCAATAAAATTTATAGATAAACTACCTAAAAGTGAAATTAGAAAAATTGGTTTTGAAATTGGTTTGAAAGGACGTTCTGGTTTTGATATGGATGATCCCAATAAAAAATATCATATAGAATCCTTAAATAAAGATTTATCTGGCTTACAAGCTGTTTCATGGATGTTTGTTACTTGGAAAAAAATTGATGCTTCAAAAAGTGTAGGTATTGATTTTCAAGAGGAATATTTATTAGCAAAAAGGCTTTTTGAAATTGAAATGTCAAAAAAAGCAAAAAATTCTGATGAACCTACAGAGAAAACTTATGTTTATAACTTTGATGAAGTTGATGTGAATTCTGATATGTCTGATTTAGAAATCTTGATGAAAGTTGTAAAGAAATTTGGTTTTAATAATCCTAAAGCAATTACTGCAGATATTAAACGAATTCAAGAACTTATCCTTATTGATACTCTTGAGTATCCTCAGGATATGAGTTTAATGGATGAAGATCAATTTCAGCAAGCCATTTCAAATGCATCTTCAGGTAATGTTGATTATGCTCTTCAGGTTTTTCTTGCTCTATCAAATAAATATCCTAATCGTGCAATAATTCTTGAAAATATTGCGCGTTGCTATCTTGAAATTCAGAAATGTGAAAAAGCCATTAATTATTATGAAAAATCATTAAGATTTGATCGTTCTGTTAATGCATTCATTGGTCTTGGAAATGCATATCAACGTAATAAAAATCTAAATAAAGCTATTCAAAACTTCGAAGATGCTATCTCTGTTGCTCCTTCATATTTCCTTTCGTATAATAATTTAGGTGCAGCTTTAGCTGAAGCTGGTCGTTTAGATGATGCAGAAAAATATCTTAAAAAAGCTCTAAGATTAGAACCTTCATATCCTCAAACCCTTTATGGTTTGGGTTTAGTTAAACAATATAAAAAGGAATACGAAAAATCTAAATATTACTTTCAGGAAGCATTAAAATTATCTGTAGATAATTACTTTTTAAGAGAACAAATTAATAATCGTCTTCGAGAAATTACTAAAGAAACTAATGTTGATATAATCAAATCATCTTCTATTTCTATTCAAGGTGATTTACCTGTACTACTTGATGATGTAAGAACAATTATTCTATCTGTCGAAGAGTTAACTGGTAAATCAGTTAAATTTGTTAAACTAGAAGATATTGTTCATTATGCTGGTATTAAAATTGCAAGGAGTGATGATAATTATCATCAAATGTATTATAAAGATGAGCATAATGACATTCTTCAACATCTTATTGCTCATGAATGTTGTCATGTTTTAAGAATTTTCCAAGCAGACCCCTCAGAAAGAGTTGTACCTGCTACTGACAAATCTACTCAAATGATTGCATATAAAGAAATGCAATCAGAAATTTCTGGTTTATCAAAATCAATACCTGAAAATTTACTAGGAGAGCAGCTTAATCTTTGGTATCATGGTATTGTTCGCCAGCTTACTAATTTCCCTGCTGATTATATGATAGAATGTTATCTTTATGATAATTATCCTTCTCTTAGAGCAGTTCAATTAAAATCTTTGCAAAAACAATTAATTGACTCTAAATCGGGTCTTCTTAATGCTATAAGAAGAAATACCCCTTCATTAATTTATTCTTCTTCAAATATTATGAATTATACTTTTTTTCGTTTAATAGGCCTTCACATTAAATTTAATTTAACCAAACCTTACAGTAGTTCTGAATTTCTCACATCAGGTAAACAATTGGCTTCATATACTTCTAAAAATTATAATAACAGCTTTTCTGGTGATGTATCAATGACCAATTATTGGGCGAAATATTTTAAGCTTTATAAATGGTTTCGTTGGGTTGATTTTGAAAAAAATAAATAGAGGTTGTTTTGGATTTAGAAAGTTTAAAAATTTAATTAATAAAATTTCGTGATGAAAGGAATTGGAAACAATTTCCAGTATTCAATAAAATAATTTCCCAATCTTCTTGACACTAATTTCTCAAATATTATTTATTTGCATGCTTTTACACTTCGGCTTATAGTTTCATAGTAAACGAAGTGGAAATAAGATTTGGCTTTGCTCTGCAAAACATATCGATTTTACATAAT
>JAVCCH010000063.1 GCA_030765535.1 Candidatus Tenebribacter davisii | reverse complement strand
TGTCGTTTAACATATACGTCCACGGGAACTCGCAAATTAGCACCCGTTGACTTTGATTTGCTCGTCTCTTATCATCTCACTTATCGCTGTGGGATTGTGAACAAAACCATGCTCATCGTGTGATGACATGGCACGACGGCAATTTGGGAGTGTATATGACCTAATTTTATATCTTTTAATCTAAGCATCATTTTATAATAGCTATCTAATGTATTTTACATTGGTAGTTACCGTGCAGAAAATGAATAGCTGTTAATATTTTGTCAATAACAAAAGAATTCAATGATGTAGTAAAAAAAAGTTTAAACTCCTTCCTCAAAACTCTTAAACTTTATGTATAAAATAACGTGCAGGAATCAGAATGATTCCGATGGCACAATTTTTAATTTCTAATTTCTAATTTCACATTTTACATTTTACATTAATAATTCTTATAACGTTTTTAACAACTCTTCTACGGCTCTTTTAAGTTGAACATCATCATCATTAATAACCTGCTGGGGAGTAGGATCAACAAAGATATCCGGTATGGCACCATTGCCTTCCATGTTTTTTCCGGTCGGAGTAAACCAACCTGTCGAAGGCATCCGCATACTGGATCCTTCCATAAATCTGTAATGTCCGGTGCCAATCACAGAACCGCTGGTAGGCATTCCGATAACAACTCCCAACTTTAATTGTTTGAACAGGGTCGGGAATATTTCAGCATCTGAGAAGGAATTTTCATTTATCAATAGTGCTATCGGAACATCCACAGTATTGCCAGGATTTTTGTATTTAGTTTTACCATCGAAATATCTGTATGTACTTAGGGCATAAGGTTTTTTGGTAAGTGCTTCTACCAACCAGTCATGAATATATCCGCCGCCGTTATTTCTCACATCAATTATCAAAGCTTTTTTATCTGCATTCTCGGCGAACAGGTCCTGTAAGAATTTTTTATAGCTGGGATTATTCATGCTTCTTATATGCATATATCCTATCTTCCCATCAGATAATTCTTCAACTTTCCGGCGTCGTTCTTCTACCCAATTATCATAATAAAGCTGGTAATTATCCCTATAATCTAATCCTTTTACTGTAACTACTTTCATGCCGTCATCGCATAAAATTCCCAGTTTAATCTTCTCTCCTACCTTATCCTTAAAATTAGCAATTATATCGAGTCCGTTCCCAACCTCTTTTCCATCTATTGAGATAAGGATATCCCCGGCTTTAATGTTGTACGGTTTATTCAATTTAGATCTTTTATAGATCTTTGTTATACGGATTCCGTCTTTAGGGAAATCTTTATAATCAAGTTCAATCCCACAGTAGGCTGTACTGTAAGTTTTAAATTTGGAATCACTGCGCGGATAGAATCCTGTGTGAGATGCATTCACTTCACCAATCATCTCATCAACGATCCTTTTCAAAATGGTAGGATCATCAGCATATTTAAGGAATTTAGAAAAGACTTTTCTCTCTTTTTTCCAGTTTACACCATGCATATCAGGATCATAAAAACCTTTCCCGAATTCCACCCAGACATGATCAAAGATATCATTATTCAACTTGAATTTATTATAAGAGTATTTATAGTCCATTTCAATAAGCTCAGCTTTTTTACCTTTTTTTGGCATGTGTTTATACAATTTCTCTTTTAGAGTATAATAGAATACTTTATTATTTTCGTTGAATTTTAAATCTTCGGGTACAGTAGATAAAGAAGTTATCAATTTATCATTTTCACCTGTATAATCAGCTTTTCTTAAAGAGTATTTTTTATTATTATAATTCACATAATAAAATGTTGAATCGTCTATCACATGGGCGATCCAGCTATTTCCCGGTTTAGTAATTATTGTAGTTATTCTATCGGAGAATCCTTCTGTGTCAATCTTCAACGGATCTTTCTTTTTCTCATCCTTTGCTTTTTCCTTCTTATCTTTCTTATCATCTTCTTTCTTCTCTTTTGGAGGGTCTAAAATATCTTTCCAGGTATCTTCTTCATTGTAAAAATCTTTTCTAGCTAATAGATCTGCTCTTCTAATATTCCCACTTTCACTAAAGAAGACAGATTTGTTATCTTTTCCCCAGAATATTTTTGAGATCCAGCCATCATAATTATACAAAAGTTCCTGCTTGCTTTTTTCAATATCATACAAATATAAATGTCGAGTCCACTCTTCGGGCATCACCTCAACATATAAGGTATATTTTTCATCCGGACTTATAGCTATCTGGTCTTGGGCATACTGCTCGGTAACTATAGCCTTAATGTTATTGCAAAGGCTGTCAGCCAGTGCAATCTGGCTTTTTTTATGAGCATCGGAAAATCCTATGGCAACTGTTTTCCCTTCCCGTTCTATCCAATCAATATATTTATCATTGCTCCACATGATCTCTTCAATTGTGCTAATATTTTTGATGTTTACTTTATATAAGTGCAGCTGCCCCTCAGTCCTTTTAGTAAAAATTATTGTCTGGTTGTCACTCAAGATCTCAATATCAGCGATGCCCTGTTGATCATGTGTTATCTGTTTTACATCCCCGCCTTTTTCAGGTACTGCAAAGAAGTCATATTTATAAGAGAAAACTATAAGATTTCCATTATCCGCTACAGAATAGTTGGAAACAGAGTTTTTCACATTTTCCCTTTCATCCGGGTTTACATAGCAGTCCTGGTCAATCTCGATCTTTAATTCTGCCACTTTGTTATTAGCAGGATCATATTTCCATAAAGTATCGAATTTTACAAATACAAGGCGGTCGTTCGATCGTGCTATTGAAATATTCCGGGCTGACCATTTCTTGAATTTTGTAAGTTGTTCCCGCTTAATAAAATTGTTATTATCTACTTTGTAAAGTTGGAACACATTGCCGTCTGATCCGGCAAAATAGGTGTTTTTAGATTTTTTTGAATAAACCGGATACTGCTCTGTAAGATCAGTATCAGTCAGTTTTGTGAATGTATTATATTTTAAATTATAAACCCATAGCTCACCATTAAAACTCCCAGTATAAGATTCCCGATAAATCTCTCCACGTCTATCAAAAATTATACTTTCGCCATCCTTTGAAATGGAAGCATTTCTCCCTGCAAATGAGGTAAGCTCCATAAAAGAACCATCCAGGTCAACTCTATAAAAAATATTACCTTTCCCCGGTTCATAACCACGGGAGAGTATCGATCTGCTGTTTGGAAACCAGTCTAAAATGTTTAATCCTTCCTTATTTATGACCTCTATCTCTCCGCTGTTCAATGAATATAGATATAGTGCAGTCCAGCCCTCTCGATTGGAATTAAAAGCGATCTTTTTTCCATCCGGTGAAAATTTCGGATGCCATTCTTCAGCAGTTGTTGATGTAATTCGCTCTGCTTTGCCGCCAGAATAAGGAACAAGCCATAGATCATTTTTATAAACAAAACAAACCTGTTCACCATCTGGTGAGATTGATGGATAACTCATGAAGTGCGGCTCTATCGCTGACAGTAATGTTACAATAAGTAAACTTAAAATTAAAAAAATCTTTTTCATTCTTTCCCCTGAATATCTTTTTTAATTATTTCCTCATAAGCTGCTTTTACAAATGGATCTTTCTCCTCATTCATAATATCTTCAAGCCATCTTCTATCTTTTTTACTACAATTCATATATGTTGCCTTCACAGCTTCTGCTCGAATTAATTCATCAGTATTTTGCACAAGCTTGATAAACAGCTTCCGCGATTTCTTACGCTGTTTTTTGTAAACTGTCTTAGTACTGTCAATAAAGTTATTTTCTATATTAGCTAATGTTCTAATAGCTAATTCCGTGTATTTGAACTCATTATTTTCAATTTTGTAACACAATTCTTTTGTTGTATTCAGATCCGCTAATTTAACCAGTGCAGTTATAGCGGCAGAACGTACCGTGAAAATTTTATCATCAAGTGCTCTCATAAATACTTTATTTGCAGCTTTATCTTCTAATTTTTTCAGTGCACTTATCACACTCAATCTGCACAGTTCATCCTCATCCCCGATAAAACTGGAAATTATACCTGTTGCATTTTTATTACCAATGCTTCCCAGTGCACCGATCAGACTTCTTTTTAAATGATCATATTTGGGATCAGTAAGCATTTCGATCAATGGGTCATAAGCATCTTTTGATTTAGTAATTCCCAGCAGCCGTATGGCATTTTTCTGGATTTTTCTATTTTGGTTCAATATTTTCGTCAGTAAAAGGGGTGCAATTGAATCAGGATATTCTTTGGTGATAGTATCAATTAATCTTAGTTCTAAACTGCTGTCAGTTTCAAGTTTATTATCACAAATGTATTCTACTGCTTTCATTCCTCTTTCTATAAATGCTTTTTTTGCTCTGGCCACTTTCTTCCTGTTGGAACCTACTTCCCAGAGTGAGGCTGCTCCAAATAATTCTTTTACGGTTTTTAAAGAATCTTCCGCAGTAAGGATTATCTCTTCCACTTTTTCTTCAGCTGGTTTTGTAACTATATCTCTATCAAGATCTATCCCGATCCCCCAACCATTGTGCAGCCATATTTTTCCATTCTCTGCCAGTGTATTACGCGAATATCTGTCTTTACCTTCAAGATCCATAAATATACCGCAACCGGCAAAACCTCTAGCCCATCTCACCGAACCAAAACTATGATCTTCCCAGGTTGAATACATGTCGTTACCCAATTTATCAATAAATAGAGCAAATGAGTTTGTTAGCGCTATTCCATAACCACCGGAAACTATGTAGTTATCATCACCATTTTCATCAACTAACATGCCTACAGACAGATCATGTGCAGTACCTCCGACAACTCCATTGCGTGAATGATATTGATCATCTCCTCCCTGCTCCCATAATGCTCCAACTGCCAAATGAATTCCGGCACCTTGAGCATATTGCACTGCATTGTAAGAATCATTTCCACCGCCATCTACAAGAATACCTAATGAGTACCAATAAGCTGAGCCTTCACAAAACACCTCACCATCATAAAAATCATTACCGCTCTCATCATATAAAACACCAATTCCCCCACCAGCTCTTGGACGCCAACCCATACCAAATCCATGACTGAATGATTGGTAATCATCGGGCAGAAGCGGAGCATGCAAGTATTCACCTCCGGTTCGGTAAATATCATCACCACCGGTATCATGTATTAATCCATATCCAAAAGTAGAACCGAATCCCTGAGCCCAGAGTTTTGCCAAGTATCTATCATCACCCGATCCGATATCACGCAAGATCCCGATTCCGTAGTGACCTGATCCCTGGGTAAAACAGCCGCCCCGATAATCATCTTCTCCGGCATTATCCTGCAGAATACCAATTCCGCAGATCCCTGTTCCGAGAGAGTAATCGGTTCCTCTGTATACATCATTACCATTAATATCGTAAAGTAGCCCAATCCCCAGGAAACCTGAACCAAAACTCACTGAGCTATCCTCATTAAAATAGACATCATCTCCAGCCCTGTCAATAACAAATGAGAAAGGATTTCCCAAAATCCCTATGGCTCCACCAGCTCTACATCTATAAGTGTCATTTCCGCCGAGATCTATGATAAAAGCAAAATTACGAGAATAAACATTTTCACCTTTTCCGCCAATAATAAACTCACCATATTTTGTTTTCTTATAGTATACCACTTTACCCGTCACACCATTAATATCGGCTATTTTGTTCTCTTTTAAATTTTCATAATTCTGAATTGTTATCTCTTCAAATCCCTTTAGAAATATCAACCCGGCTTTGTATAAGGAAGATCTATCCAGTTTTTTCATTATATTCAGGAGTCTGTCTTTATCTATTGAGCGGGTAGTATCAAAGTATACATCAAATTCCTTCTGCCAACTTCCTGTTAAGGCATTACTTTCCCCATCGTCTTCCCCACGCCATAAACCCGGTGCTGCCATAATAAGATCGTGCAGCTCCAGTGTATCCAATTCTGCATAGAATTTCTTCCGGTAAGGTTCAGCTTCATCTAGTATGTTAATAATGAGATCTTCCGGATTTGCTGCAATAACCGATAGTAAGACTATAGTGTCATCCAGTTCTACATCTAACTGATCAATAATATATTTTGTCAGTTCGGTTATATTATTCTTTTTTATAATATCAGAAGTTTCTTCCACATAATCAGCTAATTCTAAAGGATTATCCAGGATATGATCTACGATCTTAAGTTTAAACGTATCATCTATTACCCAGGCTTTTTCAAAACCAAGCTCAAAATCCTCCACATGTAGGTAACTTAGACATGAATCAAGAATTGCTGTACTTAACGAATCCATTATCTGCGCCGATAGAATGACAGGTAAGATAATAATCAGTAATATCAAAATTTTATTTTTACTCATTTACAACCTCAGTAATAATTTTTTACTCTAAATTCAGCTTAAAGATTATTCTACATTCAGTCAAATTAAAAAGAATAATGACAATATAAATTCTTCTTGATTAAATATTCATTAATAAATTTATGTGTAAATAAAAATAAATGATAGGATTGTATAACATGAAATATATTATGGTTTTGATCATGTTTCTTTGTTCCATTTTCGTTTCAGCTAAAACAATTGCCGAGATTGGAGATTGCAGTATCACATCTGCCGAGTATCAACAGGAAATTGATAGATTAGATGATAAATATCATTATTCATATGAAAACTTAAAACGACAAGCTCTATCTAATCTTATAGATAACTGTTTAATATCTAACTATGCAACAGAAAAAAGAATTTATGTGGATGATACAGAATTAGAAGCTTTTTTTATTCAGCAGGTTGGTGATCTGCCCAGATTTCAAACTAATGGAGAATTCAGTGAAAGGAAGTTCCATTATTTTAAGAATAGCAAAGAAGGCAGAAATGTGCTTAAGGCTATGAGGAAGGAACTACGCATTACAAAAGCTAAAACCATTCTGGAAGAATCATTTGAATTAAACGATGAAAAAGTCCTCAAACAATATTTCATGGAGAACACAAAGATTGATCTCGGATATACTATTATTGATAAGCAAGATATTGATTACGAAACTGATACAACTCCAGATAATTTTTATTGGTATTATAGATTACATAAACACGAATATGATAAAGAAGAAAAGATCAAATTAAATTTATTTGTGGTATTAAATGAAAATTTTAGAGAAACTGTAAAAGCTACTGTTAATAGAGAAATAACCAAAATGATCATGGCCGACAGTACATTAAATGCCGAAAATACAACTGATCTAAGAGAAGAGTTATTAAAGGAAGAAATCCGCAATATTGCCAGACAAAAAGCACTGCAGATAACAGAACTCCTGCAGGCTGGTGCAAATACTTCACAACCCATTATTGCCTCTTCCTATTTAAGTAAAAATGATAAACTTGGCGATCTTCCTGATATTATTCTGAAAAGCGCTTTTGAATTGGCTGAAGGTAAGTTCTCCGAACCAATAAATATTGGCACAGGATTTCTGGTCTTTGAAGTAGTTGATAAAAAAAAGTTTCCCGTAAAAGATGAGAAAGTTATTGCCAATACAATCTGGCGTGATTACATTTCTAAAGAGAATAGGCAGAGATCGAAATCACATTATAGACAATATTTTGAAGATAATTTTGAGAATTTCATTATTCCGGTAGTTGTTGTAACAAAAGTTGAGATATCAAGACCACCTTTGTTCTCATCAACGAGTAAAGTAGAATATCAACAAAAATTAAAAAACTTACTTGAACGAAATAAAGATGATGAATATCAAATAACTCAAATTGTTAAAGAATATAACCTTACTGAAATTAAGGAAAATATCTACCTTGAGAAATTTGAAAATTCCAATCTCGTTAATGATATGATCTCAATCAGAATGAATCGTGGTGAAGAATACGGATTTATACCTATCGATAATAAATACATATTTTACAAGGCAATTACATATTTTCCTGAATTCATCCCAAGTTTTAAAAGAATCTATGAACAGCTGCCAAAATTTATTGCCAATTCCATAGAAGATAGTACAAAGTTAATAAACTATTATGATGCACATAATAAAGATTTTCGTACTCCCGACAGCCTGCAGATCGGAGGAGTTATATTTTCCGTTCAGAAAGAGTTTAACCAGCTTAACATAAATATTTCTGATAGTGAATTAAAGCAAATTTATGATGCAAGAGTTAACGACCTCTTTCGAGAAAGATCAGTTAAGTATAATTATATTTTTATACAAAATCATGAATTAGCTGAAACGATATCAGAACAGTTATCAGAAGGTTCTGATCCTTCTCTAATAAAATTATTGTTTGGAACTCAGAATTCATTACCTGAAAATACTGTAACAGCTTACGATAAATTACCGGAGAAGATCAATTCCGCTCTTTCTAATCTTGATTCCGGATCATGGTCTCTACCAGTAAATTATGATAACGGCTGGATAATTCTTCATAAAATTAAAGGTTACAAAGCTGGAATTTCTTCTTTCAGTAAGATGAAGAAAGATCTGCTTAATGAAAAGTTAGAATCCATTGCAGACAGCATTACCTATAATGAAGCAAGAGCAGTTTTCGATTCTACAAGATATTTTTCCCAACTTTCGAAATATGTTGAAAAAACTGACATATTTAGAACTGAATTTCAGGATGCTAAAAAAGATTTTAGAATTCTTGGAGATATTTCTGATTTTCGCACCGAACTACTGAGAATGTGGAATAATGAAAAGTACTCTGGAATAGTTAAATTGGATAATGCTTACGCTGTGATCTTCCAGATAAAAATTAACCGATCCACCCAACTTACCTATGGAGAAGCAATACCGCAAATAACCGAAATTCTCAACTCTAAAAAATTATTTGAATTTGCTAAAGCAAATGTATCAAAAATAAAAGATCAGATAGCTGACGGAGCTAATCCTGATTCTTTACTTTATTACTTAGGTGGTTGGAATATTATCGCCGATCTGTCTCTTACCAGTAAAATACCTGATGTTGATTTTAGTGAAGCAATATTCGAGGATATTCTAAAACACGAAGAAAATTATTGTAGTTCTGTTATTCCAATTAATTCTGAAAAACTTTTATTCTATAAGCTCCTGAAATTAAGGCGTCCATCAAAAACAGATTTTTATTCAGAGAGAAAATACTATGAAAAAAAACTGTTACAGAAAGAATTTGAAAAGTGGAAAAATGGTTACAAGATTAAAATTGGAGTACATTTAAAATAAAATTTGACTTTGTTATATAATTTTCTAATTTTATCATAATGATTAAATAATATATAAAAATGCTGTTAATAAGTCCAGTCTATTAATTGTAGGGAGGGTTATTGGCTAATTCAAATTATCGAAATCTTATTGAGAATCTTTATGAAGGTTTGCTCTATATTGATATGGATAGACGAATAAAATACTGGAGTAAAGGTGCAGAAAAGATAACAGGTTATACAAGTGATGAAGCTTTAGATAGAAGTTTTTCTGAAGATTTTATTTGTCCGACTTATACTGACGGAACAGAATGTTTTGGAAAGAATAGTTTCTTTTCTAATACGCTTGAAAACGGCTCTATTAAACAGTTTGAAATCATAATCATACATAAGGATGGTCAAAAGATAGCTATCTCACTTAGAGTAGCTCCCATGTATGATACGAATGAGAAAATAGTTGGAGCTACACAATTATTTACTGATAATGAAGAGTATTTAGAAAATCTGGTCAATGAGTCCAATGAATACAAAAATTCCTTTCTTGATCCTCTTACAAAACTACCGAATAAAGAGAATATTAAAATGTCCATTGATTATAAATTAAGTGAATTCAGAAGATATAACAGACCATTTGGTGTACTACTTTTTGAAATTGATAACTTCGATAAATTAAGTAATATTTACGGTAAGGAATTCGATGTGCAAATACTGATTAAAATTTCGAAAATCTTGAGTAAGGATTTACGTCCATTTGATATTGCAGGTAGATTATCTGAGAAAGAATTCTTGATAATCCTGGTAAATGTGAAAGAAGAAACAGTTGTAACTATTGGAAATCGGATTAAAGAGATAATAGAGAATACAGAATTCCAGATTGGGAAAGGGAAAGTGGATATCTCACTATCTGTTGGTGGCATAATTGCTTCTTTAATTGATTCTACAGATATTATTCTTGGTAAATTACGTGATTCTACCCAAAAGTGTATTCACATGGGTGGAAATCAATTTCAAATTTGGTCACCAATCGAATGACCGCTAACTCTATGCAGAAGATAAAAGCAGTTATATTTGATATGGATGGAGTTATTATTGATAGTGAACCAATATATATGAAAATCCAGGAAGAATTGTTCAATGATCTGGGGTTTTCTGTGTCAAAAAAAGAATACGATGAATTCATTGGTGCGGGAATGCATTACATGTGGCATTATTTAAGTGTAAAACATAAATTACCATTCTCCATTGAACAACTTATAACCATGAATAACAAACTTACCTATGACAAAATAAACAATTCCAATGCTTTAGAAACAACAACTGGATTCATACCTTTTATCAATAACATTAAAAGCAAAAGATTAAAGACTGCTGTGGCTTCATCCACTTCAAAAAAGATCGTAAATTTGATTTTATCTAAACTGGGAATAATTGATTTATTCGACATTGTTATAAGTACTGAGGAAGTTGCAAAGGGAAAACCCGAACCTGATGTTTTTTTAAAAGCTGCAAAATTGTTATCCGAAGATACTGATAATTGTGTCGCAATAGAGGATTCTACAAATGGTATAAAAGCTGTAACCAGGGCTGGTATAAAGTGTATAGGCTTTTTAAATATCAATTCAGGGAAACAAGATCTTTCTTCCTCAGATATAATAGTTAACAGTTTCTCTGAGATTGATCTTGCGAAACTCAATCATTGAAATAAGTATAATCATGCTAACAAAATCAGCTGAAATTTGTTAGTAAAAGTTAGAGAATGGGAGAATAAATTTTTTTTAAATATTCAATGCGAAAAACACTGGGATTAATAATATTATTGTTTGTATTATTTACGAAACTTTATTCTGAAAAACCGATAGAGGAAAAAGTAAATTTCATTCCTGAAGAGAAAAAGGCTGAATATCTTTTCGATCGGGGTATTGGCTATTATAATTTGAATCAATATTCAGATGCCCTTAATTTCTTGGAGAAAGCTAACAAAATTTATTCTGACAAACAAGATTTTCACAACATGTCTAGATGTTACAATAATATTGGAAATATCTATAATAAATTAAATATCTTCAGCAAAGCTATGGAATATCATCTTCTATCTTTAGAACTGGAAGAAAAACTAAATGAAGAAAAGGGAGTTATAAGTTCTTTAAATAATATCGGGAATGTATTAAAAAATATTGAGAAGTATGAGCAAGCACTTGAATATTATAAAAAAGCACTTAACTTAAGTTACAAAATAAATGATAAAAAAAGCACTGCAATAACGTTAAACAATATTGGAAATATCTACCTTTCTCAAGCATTGTATGATAAAGCACTAGATTATTATAATAGGTCATTAATATTGAAAAAAGAATTACAAGATAATTTCGGCATCGCAACAACCCATAATAATATTGGAATTTCATATCAAGGACTAGGTTCTACAAAAAAAGCTTTGCAGAATTATAATACTTCACTAACTATGATGAAATCTCTTAAAAATGGTAATGGTATTGCCTCTGCACATTATCATATTGGAATAACCTATTACGAAAAAAATGACTATAAAAATACAACTGTGAATCTGGAAAAAGCTTTAGCCTATGCTCAGAATTATGATAATAAACAGATAATGATTTCATGCTATAAAATACTAGCTGAAATATATTCAAAACAGAATAAGCATTTCAAAGCTTATACTGCAATGAAATTTTATGCAAAAATGAAAGAGGAGTTCTTCTCTATACAATCACAAAAACAGGTAGCTGAATTACAGATTAGGTATGAAACTGAAAAAAAAGAAAAAGAAATAGAATTTTTAAAAACTAATGCCTCAATCACTGACGTCCGATCCAGAGAAAATGAGTTATTAACAGTCATTCTTGTTGTACTTCTTATTGCGGTTGCTGTTCTAGGATTCTTTTTTTATTTCCAATTTAGACAAAAGGCTAATTCTAATAAAATTATTGAAGAGCAAAATCTAAAACTTACTGAAGCTTATAAAAAAATGGAAGAACTTGCTAAAACTGATATATTAACCGGCCTCTCTAATCGAAGGGATATGTACCAAAAGATCAAACATGAAACAGATCGTTTCGAGAGAAATGAAAAACCGTTTTCAATTTTAATGGGTGATATAGATAATTTTAAAAAGATCAATGATACTTACGGTCATGATGCCGGTGATCATGTTCTTACTAAAATATCTGAACTGATGCTCACCTATATGAGAAAACAGGATATTGTGGGTCGGTGGGGCGGAGAGGAATTTTTGTTATTACTTCCCGAAACAGATATTCAGGGTGGAAAACAGATAGCCGAAAAATTAAGATTAAGAATTAAAAACGAAGTAATTGAGCATAAAGACCACACAATAAATGTAACCATTACAATTGGGATCAGTGTTTATGACCGGATCCATGATGTTAATGAAAGCATAAAAGAAGCCGATAAAGCAATGTATTTTGGGAAAATTAGAAATAAAAATTGCGTAATAACAGCAGATAATATTTAATGGTTTTTTAATAGGGGAAAAAGTATGGATAAATTTATTAAAGCAATTCCAAAGGCGGAATTGCATCTACATATTGAAGGCACTTTTGAACCGGCACTTATGCTTGAGATCGCTAAAAGAAATAATATACAATTAAAAT
>JAVCCH010000135.1 GCA_030765535.1 Candidatus Tenebribacter davisii | reverse complement strand
ATAATCATGTTCGTTTACGCCTGGCTGGCTTTTGGCTTAGACATTATGCATCACCTTCCTTCTCTTGCGCTCATGATTTTGGCAACAGCCTATGCCTGTTCCGGTTTTGGTATCGTCCTTGCTTCATTTGCAAAAACACGCCAACAGGTGCAGGGATTTTCAACTATAATTGTAATGGTCATGAGTGCTGTTGGAGGGAGTATGATACCAATTTTTGTAATGCCGGAACTTATGCAAAAAATTGCTGTTTTTACGGTTAATTATTGGGGAATACAGGGATTTTATGATATCTTCATGAAATCTCTTCCTTTAACAGATATTACATTCTTGTTTAAAGTTTTTGTTTTAATCGGCATTGGAACATTACTGAATTTGATTGCTCTTCTTATGTTCAAAAAAAATATTTTAAAGATTGTTTAAATGGGTAAAATAGCGCTGGTTATAACATGCTATAAATAATTAGAGTAGGAGTGGTTTTTAAAATTAGCACTCCAAACCAATATTGGGTATAATGCCGTCGTGCCACGCCATCACACGATGAGCATGGTTTTGTTCACAATCCCACAGCGATAAGTGAGATAATAAGAGACGAGCAAATCAAAGTCAACGGGTGCTAATTTGCGAGTTCCCGTGGACGTATATGTTAAACGACATTCCGCTTCGATATTGTTGCTAATATCTATCTGTAGTAATATCTTTGATTTTCCAAGGCATAGTTTTATTTATTGAAGTAGTGTTACCAACAAAATCAGGAACGTGTACGATGTTAATATTTTCGTGCTTATGCCAAAATATAGCGACAGTTTTTATACATTCTCTTCGAACTCCTTTTTTCAATAGCATATTTGTAGCTTTTTCAAGTGTACTACCTGTAAAATTCTGAGCGACAATTACTAATATATTCTCAATTCCCTCTATATCAAAGTCAATATTGGAAAGCTCAATTTTATCTATACTTGATGTTAAAAATTTACTTTTCCCTTTTATTTGTTTGATATTAGAATCTTTTAAATAAATCGTTGAATTTATTGTTTCCAATTTAATCTTAGGTGAGTGAATATTTTTGCCTTCTTTTTTTGATTTTACTATGAGCTCTTCACTAATTAATTCACTACAAAAAAGTCCTGAGCATATTATACCGCCCCGACCTACACCAAAAATTAATGATGGTTGGAAATTCTCTATCTCCTTATTATGTGCAATCTTTAAAATGCTTTTATGAACAGTTTCCCAGGAGATTATTCCTTTCAAGTGATATAAATAAATTTTTTTCCAATTAGAACCCCATAACTGAGGTACTGCACCGATAAAACTCAAGATACCGATAAATGATATAATGATTTCAATCTTACCCATAATTTTCTCCAATTAAGATAATCATCATTAGGACAATAAGAATATCTACAATTTCTGTAAATGAATAATGGTTTTTTGAATGCGATGTAGGCATCGGAATAGATGTTAATAGACCCAAATAAGATATTTTCTCTTTGAGGGAATCAATCATTTCACTATTGTTTTTTAGATGAATCTCAATATATTGTTTATCTTTAAAAATAATTTCTTTCATATTGAAATAATTTAATAATAGTTTCCTAATCGGATTTTCATTAGGATATTTATCATAAAATGTATGTGATAGTAAAACACGATGATCAAGAAAATTATTTTTTCTTCTATGTATATGAACTAATATATCAGCAATTTTAATTTGTGAGTAAATATTTTCAGAAACCAAATTTTTTCTATTAGCTATTTGTTCAATTGCCTGAGAATAAAAATAACCACGTTCATTAACATCTCTTTTTACTTTCCAGGATTTTCTCAAATTATCATCAGGATAAAGAAAAATAGAAAGATCAGTTATCTTTTGTTGAGAGATATCATTTATCATAATCGCGTGTAAGCCTTCTACGAATATAATTGGTTTTGGAGACAAACTAATTTGTGATGAAAAATTACCTTTTATGTGATTATAGAATGGCATATCTATGGTTTTTCCTGATTTCAAAGACATAATGTCATTAATTATTTTATTAAAATCATTAGCTTTTAAATCTTCAGGAAATTCATTTAATTCTTTTCTTTTTTTTCTTGAATGAAAATGGTATCCATCTAAATCAAAATGAACGGAATTTTCCTGAGTTAAATAATTAGAAATGGAATTAAACAATGTTGTTTTTCCAGAAGAGCTAGCACCACCAACTCCTATGATTATTAATGGAGCTTTGTTTTTCTTTTTTATCACTTTTTAATACCTCTCTTTATAATGAGTTACTTCATTAATGCTTAACATATGTATGCCACGCCAATTTTTTTATTGTACATAACTAACCTATAGTTACGGTATTTTTGTTGTACAATAACTTTTTTTCTGGAAGTTATTATACAACTACTAATAATTTCAATTCAAAGTCCAATCCTAAATTCAAAACCGAATTTGGGTAAAGATTAGTTAACTGTCAATAATAAAAGAAGTACGAGAGTGCAGAAGTGCAAAAGTGCCTTTGAGAGAGGAAATGATAAAAGAATGTATGATACTATCCTTCGATACTTTCCGGCAGTTGCCGGAAAACTTCAATCTTCGCACTGCTCCGGTTTGGCAAGCAGGATGACAATGTCTTTCTGAATGGTTTCTTATGTTCCTTCTCCTGAGGCAAAGGAGTGGGAGAGGGACTACAGGGTGAGGGTTTTACACTTTGTGTATCAATTCCCTGCGGATAATTTCAAAATCGTTTGTCTTATCTCTTTCTATTTCATAGATATGCTGCAAACAATCAAAAATACTGGCACCAACGACTCTTTTTGTAACAGTTAGCTCAGTTTCATTCCAAATAATTTCATGGATAATATTCTTGAGATCTTTTGTTTTTGCTTTTCCTTTACGAATACGTGTGAACGGCCACTCTCCAGCTTCATTGAATTTAATAGTATTTAGCTGGAAATTTTCTAATGTTCCGGCTGGAGGTATCACAGTGATCTTTTCAAATTCATAATAGTTCATAGCACGCATTTGTTTAGTTTCAATTGGGATCACTTTTTTCAGTTTGAGTTGTTTCGGCATTACTTTAGAAAGTTGATCAAAAATTAATTCTATAGAAATCTCATCTTTCAGAACGAAATCAAAATATTCATTTTCACCCTGTACACCAAGTGGTAATGGTGCACCCATAGCAGCTTTAGGATGAACATTATAACCATGAGTGAATACCACCGGCAGATCAACAGCGCGTAGGATATTGTGTATCATCCGCATAGTATCAAGATGTGCAACAAATCGTAACCGGCCAACTTTGCTAAAGAAAACACGGTAATGAATATTTGGGGTATTGGATTGTTCTTCTGCAGAAATAGTAAAGTCTGGAGTTTCTTTTTGAGAAACAAATTGTGGTTGAATATCTTTATCACAAATACCGCAGTTAGTGCAAGCTGCTGTTCTGCAATCATCAGTTAATTGCATATTTTTTGCTTTTTCCCATTCTTCTGCTAAAAACTTTTTGGTTATGCCAATATCAATTATATCCCAGGTTAGATCTTGTTTTAAATTTATTGCATCCGTGTAATCTGAAATATCAATTTTCATATAATCAATTGCTTTTTGCCAATATTGGTAATTGAAATGTTCGTACCAACCATCGAATTTTGCTCCATATTCATAGGCTTTGTGAATGAGTTTACCTATAGTCTTATCACCACGTCCCATAATGCACTCTAATATGGATGTGTCTATTTCATGATATTTTACTCTTACGAATTTATAGTGCTTTAAACCATCTTTTATTGTATGGATCTTTTCTAAGAATGTTTTTTTATCATCCATCTTCGTCCATTGAAATGGAGTGAAGGGTTTAGGAACAAAAGGAGAAATTGCAACATTGATCTGTAGTTTCTTCCCAGAAATTTTAATAATATCTTCAACTAGTTTAACAATTCCCAAAATATCGTCATTATTTTCATAAGGAAGTCCGATCATGAAATATAGTTTAACCAGCTGCCAGCCGTTCTTAAGGGCAATATGAATACTTTTAAAAATATCATCTTCCGTTATGTTCTTATTGATAATATCACGTAATCTTTGACTTCCAGCTTCCGGAGCAAGTGTAAGTCCAGTTTGTCTCATTGCACTCATCAGTTTTGTCAGGTCATCATCAATACTGTCCACTCTCATGGAAGGTAATGATAAGCTTGATTTACTCATGTTGTTATATATATCCAACAATAATGGTTTTATACAGGAATAATCACTGGAGGAAAGTGATGTGAGAGCTGCTTCACTCCAACCGTATTTACCCATCTCTTTGAGCAATTGTTCAAGCACGATTTTTGGATCACGTTCTCGAACCGGACGATAGAACATGCCGGCAAAACAGAATCTGCAGCCTTTGGAACAGCCTCGCATGATCTCAGCAACATAACGATAATGAGTAGGTTGGATCCAGGGGATAAGCTGATTCTTATGTGATTTATCAAGGTTATTGAAATCCATGAATTTACGGATCTTTATTGTTCCCTTCTTATGCAATGCTGGAACGTAAACTCCTTTAATGTTTGCCAGTGCTGTAAGTTTTTCAAGACGACTTTTATCTTTAGTGAACTTTAAAGCATTTTTTATCTCAATTATTGCATCTTCGCCATCACCGATGAGAAATGCATCAAAGAAAATAGAAAGTGGAATAGGATTAGCAGCGGTAGGACCACCGCCTAGAATTATTGGATCAGTTTCATTTCTATCAATTCTCAAAAGAGGAATGTTTGCTAGATCCAACATGTATAGTATGTTAGTAAATGTAAGCTCGGTTTGCAATGTAAAGCCAATAACATCAAAATCGGAACAGGCAACTGAACTTTCAATTCCAAAGAGGGGGAGATTTTCTTGTTTGAGTAATTTCCCAAAATCAGGCCAAGGTGCATAAACGCGGTCAGCGACAGCATCTTCTTCATTATTTAGAATTGTATAGAGAATTTTAATTCCCAAATGTGAGAATCCGATCTCATAAGCATCAGGAAAAGCAAGGCAGAAGTTAACATGATCCTCAGATGGTTCTTTTCCATAACTATTAAGTTCATTATTTATATAGCGAGCTGGTTTGAGTACTGACACCAGAAGGTGTTCATATTTTACTTTATTCATTAATTTTTTATCTTATTCGTCGTAGTTAAATGGACTTTTTTTATCCTTAAAAAGCAGTTTATCCAAGTGATCTGTAGAATCTAGTGTAACCTTTACTTGCGATTCCTCGATCATTTCCGTCTTGAGGATTTGATTTTCTTCTTCAACTGGCGGTAAATCTCTTTTAGTTTCACCTGTAAGGGGTTCTTCAACTTTCTCTTTTGGTCTTATTTGTAATCCAGAATCTGCTTTTTTAAATGGCGGCCATTTAAGAACGCCATCTTGATATAAATTTATTACCAGAAACGAAAGAACAATGATAACAAATATAAGCAGCATAACAGAGAAAAATCTGGTTGGAAGTAAAAATTTTCTCGGTTGAGTTTTAGTACTTTTAGCTACATATTGCAGCTTTGTATTAAACTGGTTTTGCAAAAGAATATGAATCTGATCTTCAGTTACTCCGATTGCTTTTGCATAGGTTAATATCATTGCTTTGGCATAACCTATTCCACCAAGATCATCAAAGAGATTTGCCTCAAGTTTCTCCAGTAGTCGCACCTTAATTTTTGTGCTTTCTGAAATATCTTCGAGAGTTAATTTTTGCTTATTTCTCTCTGCGCTCAAGAATTTACCAATGGTTATATTTTCTATAAGATTTTCCATAATATTTACCTCAAATTGTTAATTAAGACTAATCCTGCAATAATTCCAGCAGTATCATAAGCCAGATCATGCCAACTAAAACCGGTATCCTTTAATTTCTTATCACTTATCTCTTTTGCAGTCCCTAGGGCCAGAGTAAAAGAAACAGCAAAATAAACACTATTATTAGATGTATTACCCATGATATCTCTACTTATTCCATAATTCCAATATGTAAGAAATGCACTACCTGTGAAATGCAGTACCTTATCTTCACCCAGAAATTTGTTTTTTGCAGGTAAAGAAATAACTATTAACAAAATTATTATAATGAGTAAATATCTTTTCATAATTCCACACAACCTTCATATACATGTGATACTTCTCCGGTTAGGAAAACATGGTTTTCTTTTAACTCTACAATAACATTTCCACCTGGCATTTGTACATTAACAGGAGATATTAGGATATTTTTTTTAATTCCACAAAAAGTTGCTGCGCAGGCTCCTGTACCACATGCAAGTGTTACTCCGCTGCCGCGTTCCCATACTTTTATTTCAATTTCATTTTTGTTCAATATTTTTACAAATTCAACATTGATACCATCTGGGAAAAAGGCTGGACTATCAATGATTGGTCCTTGATATTTAGCGATATTATCTGAAAGTGATTTCATAAAAGTAACAAAATGGGGATTTCCAACTGAGACCAGGTTTCCTCTGTGTTCATTTATTGTGATCTCATCATTTTGGATGAACTCAGGAATACCAAGATCAATTGATACTAGATTTTTCTTTCTATCTTTTATCAAACCAATTTTACTACCTGCACAAGTTTCTACGCTTACTTCAGGTTTATCTGATCTTTTAGCTAAATAATATGAGACACAACGCAAAGCTGAACCGCACATTTTTCCTTCCGATCCATCAGCATTGAACATTCTCATCTTAGCATCACATATTTTTGAATTAAGGATTAAAACAATTCCGTCTGAACCAATACCAAAGTTTCTCTTCGATAGTTTTATTGCAAGTTCGGAAAGATCAATTTTCGGAATTTGTTTATTAAGGAGATCGAAATAAATATAGTCATTTCCCTGGGCCTGCATTTTAAAGAAATCTAATTTCATTTATGATCAACCTATGATCTCACTAATCTGGTCTGTAAAATTATAGGATCCTGTTCTATTACTGATCCATTTTGCAGCCTTAATTGCTCCCAGTGCAAGCCCGTTTCTGTTTCGTGCAGTGTGTTTCAATTCTATGGTATCTTCTGCCGAATCAAAACAGATTGAGTGCATTCCAGGAATATTACCAGAACGAACACTGGTAAAATGAAATTCATCATCTTTAATTTTTCTATCAAGTTTTTCATATTGGACTGAAGTTTTTCGATCAATATTCTTCAAGATGATCTCGGAAAGAACTTTAGCAGTTCCCGAGGGACTATCTTTTTTCTTTTTGTGATGCATTTCAATTCCGTACAGATCGTAATCTTTAGCCTGATCCATCAATTTTGCTGTAGATTCAATAATTGAGAAAAACAGATTCATCCCAACAGAAAAATTTGATCCGTAAATAAATCCAGTACCTTGTTTTTCTACCAGCTTTTTAACATTTTCCAGTTTCTCATACCAACCGGTAGTTCCCGAGATAACATGCTTACCCAGTTCAACTAATTTTGAAATATTATTATAAGCAGCATCAGGTGTAGAAAATTCAATACAGACATCAGCTTCTGCAACTGAATTTGAGGTTATCTCATTACCTAAAAGCGGATCTATTCTGGCGACGATTTCACAATCATTCTGAGGAGCAAGCTGCTCAATAAGTTTACCCATCTGACCATAACCGATCAAGGCGATCTTTAACATATACTATCCTTTTGAATACTCTCTAATAACTTCTTTAACCCATTTAGCGCCGTTTTGCAGATCAATGAGTTTAATATACTCATTTACAGTATGCACATTTTGCATTCCACTTCCCACAATTGCCATTTTTAATCCTTTAAAATTGAACACATTAGCATCGCTTCCGCCACCGCTTATCCCGCTTTTGAACGGCAGTCCAATATTTTCCGTAGCTTTTTTTGCCAGAAGTATACAAGGATCATCATTTTCCAATACAAAAGCAGAATATTCATTTTCGATCTGCACATCAACTGAAGCTTGAAAATCACCAAGTTTATATTTAACTGCTGTATCTAGTAATGTTTGTTTCATATTATCAGTTACTTTTTGTAAGTTTTCAGCCTTATGACTTCTAGCTTCAGCTTTTAAAACTACTTTTTTAGGTATAATATTAGTAGCGGTTCCACCTTCAATAATGCCGATACTACAGGTTGTCCCTTCATCAATTCTGCCTAAGTTCATCTTGGTGATAGCTTCTGCAGCAATCTGGATCGCACTAACACCAAATTCCGGAGCTACTCCAGCATGAGATTCTTTACCATGAATAGTGAAAACAATACTATTCTGTGAAGGAGCTCCTGTTACTGCATGTCCAATTTCATGTGAATCAAGAGCATAACCGAACGCTGATCTGACTTTAGAGAGATCAACATTTTTAGCTCCAAGAAGACCTATCTCTTCTGAAATTGTTAACAATACTTCAATAGGTGCATGATCTTCATTTGCTTCTTTTATCTCTTTTATTGCCCAGATTATTTCAGCTATTCCAGATTTATCATCTGCACCAAGAACTGTTGTCCCATCAGTAATGATCCTATCATCTTTGATCTGTGGATTGACACCATTCCCAGGAATTACAGTATCCATGTGTGAGCAGAAAAGAATTGGTTTTTTCTCAATATTCCCTTTAAAATAACCAAATAAATTTCCAATGTTCCCACCGGTTCTTTCATGGGCATTATCGAAAGTAACTTCAGCACCAAGGTTACGTAGATCTTTTGCCAACTTCAGAGCTACAGCTTTTTCATTTTTAGACTCACTATCTATTTTGATGAGCGAAATAAAATAATCTATAAGGGTTTCTTTCATAATAATTCCTTTATTTTTTTTAATTAAACTTGAAATAGATCATTTTCTGTCAACAGGAAAAATTGATAGACAAATTCTTTATTTCTGCATTATTTGATACATCTAAAGATAGATGGAGGAAATTTTGATCAGAATTTCAGGAATATTAATTATATTATTACTAAATTTAGGCTGCAGTTCAAATGTACAATATAAAACGAAAGGAGCTTCTAAAGATCATCTGCATCAAAGATACGGGAAATCGGATGTGTATGAAACAAAAGTTAAAAATGGTGATGAATTTTATTTTGTTTGTTCCTATTATGGGAAAAAATTCCATGGCCGTCAAACTGCAAATGGTGAGATCTTCGACATGAATAAACTTACTTGTGCTCATAAAACACTTCCCTTTAATACAAGACTGGAAGTTACAAATGAAGATAACGAGAAATCCGTGATCGTACGTGTGAATGACCGGGGACCTTTTGTGAAGGGAAGAGATCTTGATCTTTCAAAAGCTGCTGCACAGGAGATCGGATTAATACCCTACGGTTTTAAAAAATTAAAGGTCAGGATCTTAAATAACAATGAATAGTTTCTTGGAAATCAATAATGATGTAAAATCAGCTTTAAATAATAATCAGCCTGTCATAGCCCTGGAATCTACTATAATCTCACATGGAATGCCCTATCCGCAAAATATTGCCGTAGCTAAAAAACTGGAAAAAATAGCGATAGAAGCCGGGGTTACTCCTGCCACGATATGTTTAATGAATGGAAAGATTAAGATCGGGCTAAATGAGGATGAACTGGAAAAGCTGGCAATTAGTAAAGATGTTGCTAAGGTTTCCAGAAGAGATTTTGGAAGAGTATTGGCTACCAAGAAGACAGGGGCTACAACAGTTGCAGCAACAATGATAGCAGCAAATTTAGCAGGTATAAAAGTTTTTGCCACGGGTGGGATCGGTGGTGTGCACCGTGGGGTAGAAGCAACCTTTGATATTTCTGCTGATCTTAAAGAACTTGGTCAAACACCGGTCATTGTAGTTTCTGCAGGTGCAAAAGCAATTCTAGATCTTCCTAAAACTTTAGAATTATTAGAAACTTTTGGTGTTCCGGTTTATGGTTTTAAAACTGACTTGTTTCCGGCATTCTATTCTGCCGAGAGTAATTTGCAGATTGATAGAATAGATTCTGAAAAAAAGATAGCAGAAATTTATAAAGCAAATGTTAAAATTGGTTTAAATAACGGTATATTAATCGCTAATCCAATTCCTAAAAAATATGAAATACCATTTTCTGAGATGGATGAACACATTATGTTAGCTTTAGAGAGAGCAAAAACTAAAGGAATTACAGGTAGAGATTTAACTCCATTCTTACTTGCTGAGATAGTAAAAATTACTCATGGTTCTTCTCTGGAAACTAATATCAGACTGGTAGAGAACAATGTAGCTTTAGCTTGTAGAATAGCGAAAGAATTTTAATTAAAGAACACTCCGTATTTCTGAGGAATTCAACTTGTTTTACCCTCGAAGAATCTGGAGTGTGTAAAATAATACCCTCTTCACAAGTTGCGCTGAAGCTTCTCCGTCTTCGTTCCACTTCGCCGGACACAGTCTTCGAATGCCCTTGAAAGATTTCCTCAGAGAGACAAAAAAAAAATATCGAGAGCTAAAATGCCTGCATAATAGAATCCCACGGTAAGGTTAGTATTTTATTCTGAAGTATATTGAAAGGGAATTGCAGAATAAACCAAATACTCCACATGAAAAGAATTGACCAAAAATCATATTTATACAACCACCATAGAATTAAAAATGTTATAACTTCTATAATACCGCCACTTAGATAATTGCTTAATATTGAAGCATAAAAACCCTGAAATGAAATAAATCTAAATAAAGAAATTACGAATATCAATGATGTAGCTATGAGTGCTTTTTTGTAACTTTCACGATCTCCACCTAAACTGCTTGCTACCCATAGGATTATAGCGTTTATGGGGATAAACATAATTGAAATAATAATTTTGCCTATCATGACTTAATCTCCATTCATAAACTTTTTTACATGTGCCAAAAAGACAGTATTTTCTTCAATATTACTTATAGTAACTCGTAAGTGCTTTTTTAGAATTGGATGATGCCAGATAGGACGGACAGCAATATCATTTTCAGAGAGGAACTTAAATAAACTTTCCGTTTTATCTCCAGCTGTAAAAGCTAGAAAATTAGTAGCTGAAGGATGAACGTTTATTCCATCTATTGCTGATAATTGATAGAAAAGAACTTCTTTATTCTCAATGATCATTTTATTATGCTCTAAAAATGTCTCTTTATTATCCAGCATAGTCGAGATCAAAGTCTGTGTCATCAGGTTTAAATTGAAGATCGTCATTACTTTCTTTAATTCCTGGATATTTTTCGGATTTGAAATAATATAGCCGAATCTGAGTCCTGCTGCCGAAAATGATTTGGAAAAGGAACGAATAATAACCAGATTTGGAAATTTATAGATCTTATCAGCATAGGTTTTTCCTGAAAACTCAAAATAAGTTTCATCGATTAGCACAAGTCTTCTGCTTCTTTCTAAAATCTCAATTATTTTGTTATCGTCGAGAAGGTTTCCCGTTGGATTATTGGGATTACATAAAATTGCCAGCTTGCAGTTTTCATCATTGCAAAGTTTTAAATAATCTTCCACAGAAAAACCAAAATCTTGATTTAATGAAAGAAATTTGATACCCAGTCCGGTCGCTCCGCTATAACTTTTATAATCAAAATAGGAGGGAGCAAGCGAAACAGCAAAAGAATTATTGTCGTTCCGAACAGAATTGAACAGATAATAGAGCATTTCATCAGCACCGTTTCCAAATACTAAACATTCAGGTGTTACATTAGCATACTCAGAAAGCTGGGCTAGCAATGTTTTCGTTATATTATTAAAATATCTATTTAATTGTACTTTTTTCATTTTAGCAAGGAATTCATCCTTAACAAGCTCAAATGGATCCAGTGAACTTTCATTTAATCCCAATTTAACTTTTTTATCTGGAACATTGATGTTCACTGCTTTCTTTTCTTTAAGATCATCTCTAAAATAATACATTCTTTCCTCAAATTTAGTTATACAAAAAAAATATTTTAATAAGAATTTTAGTCAACTTGAATTTATTCGAAAATAATCTGAGAAATTATTAGACAAATATATTTGAATCTTAAAAGCTATTTTCAAATGCTCAGGAGATGAAATATTTATATGAGAAAGATTGATCTAATTTTTATTTTTTTAGTTATGATTACCTCTCTTTTTTCTATTATTGAAGAAACAGAATCATTAAAGAATTTTATATATGGAGATGCACCAACCTGTGAATATGATAATTGGATGAGTCATATTACCGAAGGGATTGCTGATCCCGGCTATAACTTGTATGCTCCCTGGGATGTGCAGACAGAGGGTTTTGGAAATTATGTAATACCATCTGAGGATGATCTAATTACCTGGGGCTTGATAATTGATGAATTTCTATTAGGAAATTTAGATGAAGCACAAGATATAATAGATGCTACTCTATATCCTTATGAAGTAATTCTTTTCAATGATACAGATACAGACAAAACACTTTATATGCTTCGTGAAATTCCTAATGATTCCTATTATGATGATAATCAAACTGATGATCCGGGAGATGATGAACTTGGTGCTTTTGATTATGGCTGGGGTTTATACATTTATTATCCTGATGGTGAATATCCGCATATTATTACTGCTCCTCATCCCAATGATGATTACATAACCACTCCTACGGCACTCAAGGCATTTAATGAGATCAGTTCAAAATTTCTACTGATCTCAGGCTGCGGTAGGGAAGTTGTTTGGACAAATGTGGGGAATTATGATAATAGCAAATCTCTTTGTGATCCCTCCAGAAGAGAAGATCATGTTTTTAATGTAAGCTATCAGAAATTTTGTGATTTAATCCGGGCTGAATTCGGCAGACATGAATTCAGTTTGCAAATTCACAGTTATGATTGGGGAACCAGGCATTGGGGTTACCCGAATTTGCAGATATCCGGAGGCTATAATGTTGGTTCACCTGATCTACCAATAAGAGATCATTCTTCTTTAGGGATGGATTTCATTAATGTGTCTGGTCCGGTAATTCATCCGGCAAATTCTGTCGGATTACATGACCCTGTTTATTTAAATGATTTCTATGGATTTCATTCTAGCGAATACGATTTTAATTTTTCAAATGCTGATACGACTTTTGCCGTCAATACCAACATTGATCTTTGGGGATATGGATCGAACAGGCAGATCGTCTATACAAATTCTGGTTTAAATCATTATGACAATATTGAAAGATTTCTTCACCTGGAAATGGATGAACTGCCTAATGTCTATCCTCAAACTACAAATAATTATTATTGGTTCAACGGATGGGACCCTGCAACACAGACTTGGGATATGGAACATCGATTTGACTATCCAATTGCATATTATTCTCCCTGGATAGAAGCATTAGCGGAAGTACTACCTACTATATTTCAAATGAATGATAATGAAATTCCTGCTGCACCTTCATTCCTTGAAGTAGTATCTGAATGTGCGAGTTATATAAAGATCCAATGGACTCCCGGTGATTGTTTTGATATGGATACCTACAATATTCTTTATTCTACTCAGCCAATATCGGCTGGTGGTTATTCAGTATTAGATAAAAACAATTATGAAAAACTGTCTTGTTTATCTCAACACAGCTATACCCTAGGTGGTCTATCTCCTGGTGACGAGTATTATTTTGCAATTAAGATCTTAGATAAAAATGGCAATGAATCCGAACTGTCTAACGAAGTAATGGGAACTGCAGGACCTGCAGTAATTAATGGCTTGATAAGTTATGGAAGAGATGAGTATATTAATTTAGAATGGGAAGTTTCTGCCGCTGATGTCTATTCCGGTTTAAATATTTATCGTAAGGTAGAGGGAAGTGATTTTGAGTTATTGGATTCCTGGCTTGTAAATCCTATACTTGCAGGAGTCAGTGGAGATAATGTCCCCTATTATTATATAGACAATGATGTAGAAAATGGTCAAATATATACTTATAAAATTGGGGTAGTAGATAATGATTATGAGTATCTCTATGTTGCAGAATTTTCAGCAGTATCACAAAATATTTTTGAAATATATGCAGCTCAAACGACAGGAATTTCCAATGATACATGTTACTTTGGATATAATGAATTTGCCTCCGATGGCTATAATGCAAATTTTGATATTGGAACTGATGATCCGACTGTTGGGGAATATTT
Organism: Candidatus Tenebribacter davisii; assembly: GCA_030765535.1. GTDB lineage: Bacteria > Cloacimonadota > Cloacimonadia > Cloacimonadales > TCS61 > Tenebribacter > Tenebribacter davisii. The sequence goes on along the minus strand of JAVCCH010000135.1, from coordinate 11,734 downwards.
CTTCTGTCAGTTTTACGAAGAATACTGGAGTGGAAGTGTTCCAGAAAACTACGAACAGGAGATTCACGGTGCTTACAAACCTAATGAACAACTCAAAAGCTGGGTTTATCGTGTTAGAACAAATCAAATAAATATTCCGATCGAGATCGGGATTACAAACCCGGAAAGAAATGCTGAGAGACTATACCTCTTAAGGGGTGGTCAATATACCGATCTTACTGTTGATACATATACTTTCACACCAACGACTTCTGAATATTACGACTTTATACTATACTACGGAAATCTAACTCCTTCTCTCCAATTTGATGATATTCCAAACCAGTTATGGTATCCTAATGAGATTCTCGAGATCAGCTGGTGGGTGAACATGAATGCTACAATCGATCATATAGATGTATATGCTGAAAACGATGAGATAACAATTCCGATTGAATTGGGTTTAGCAGCAACTACCTATAATGTAGATTGGAATATTCCGCAACTTCTCTTCGAAGATCTAAAATGCAGGATAGATCTGGTCATGGACGAAGGTGATACATTACATTATTATTCTCCTTATAAATTTGGGATAATTTCTTCTCAAAATATTGTTGAAACATATCAGGGTTGGGATCTTATAACAAAGAATTTTGAGACAACTCAATATTCAACAGATGAGATCTTCGGTGAGAATGTAGGTTTTTATGAATTTATTGAAAATGAGTTCAATTTAATAGAAGAACCGGAATTTTTATATCCTTATTGGATCAATGCACCTCAGGATAATTATTTTGCCTTGAATAATGTAAATATGCTGAAAACAGCTTACAGTACTCAATTGAGTTCAGGCTGGAATCTGTTGCCAAATCCGCATAGAGCACATTATGATATTGATCAGCTTGTATTTTCTGTTAATAATATTGATTATGAATATTACCAGGCAGTACAAAACAGATTGATCGAACCGGTTGTTTTCGATTATGATAATATCTTTGCTCCCGTATATGAAATTACTTCAGCTAATGCCTATTATCTATATTGCTATGAAGACGATATTACAATAAAATTCATTCCATATTATTCAAATGAATTTACCCCGGAATTTGAATTTATCTGGAAAGCAACAATAAGTGTAGAACAGGAAAATAATGATATTTCGTCTATTATAGTTGGAACTTCTAATGTTGCAGATTCACTTTATAATTCTAATTATGATCTGCTTAAACCACTTGATAAACCGTTCGAAAATGCAATTACTTTCAGTATCCCAATGAATATCAATAATACTTTTCAAAAATTGCATCAGTGCATTACTGCACCGAAAGATGAAACGCAGAATTATACATATTATTGGAATGCAGAACTTCAGCTTGCTGATCTGCAGCCACTGTTCTTTGAGGTAAATTCTTTTGAACTTCCCGATAATGCAGATATTTTTCTGCAGATGCCTGATGGTTTTCTGGAGATCCCGGAAAATGGTTTTGCTGAATATACTCCAGCTGATACACTTCTGGAGCTAACGATTTTAGTTTCAGATCAGGATTATGTAGAAGTAAACGAAGAAACAATTCTAAACACATTCAGTTTACAAAATTATCCAAATCCATTTAATCCTGAAACAAAGATCAATTACAATATTCCTGAAGAAGGAAAAGTAGAGTTGAGTATTTATAACATCAAGGGTCAAAAAGTAAAAACTTTAGTTAATGAAACACAGGTAAACGGTGAACACACAGTCGTTTGGAACGGAACAAATAAAAATAATAAACGAGTATCCTCCGGAGTTTATTTCTATAAGCTTGAACTAAATGATTCTAAATTGCTGATAAATAAAATGCTGTTATTGAAATAATTTGGAGCTAACATGAAAATATGTTTAATTCTATTAATCACTATCTTCACTACATTGATTTCCGCTGAAACTATTTGGGAAGATGATTTTGAAGAGCTGAGTGGCTGGGTATTGAATGGAGAATTTGAGATAGACTCTCCGCAAGGTTTGGGTGGAGAACATGGCAATCCTGATCCAACCTCTGCTTATGGTGGGTCCAATGTCCTGGGTGTTGATCTCATAGGTCTCGGTGCAAGTTTAGGGGATTATGAAACAGATCTTGGTTCACATGAATATTTTGCCATTTCACCTGCAATCGATTGTAGCGAATTCGTCGGAGTAGAATTAACCTGTATGAGATGGCTGAATGTAGAACAACCACTCTATGATCATGCCTATTTAGATGTAAGTAATGATGATGGAACGACCTGGATCGAGGTTTGGACAAATTCAGTTCAAGTGACAGAGACCAATTGGGCATATTCTAATTATGATATTACAGATATTGCTGAGTTAAGCGGTAATGTCCGCATAAGATTTTCTATTGGTTCTACAGATGGATCATGTCAATACAGCGGTTGGAATATTGATAACCTGGTTATTACCGGGAATCAGGTGGTCTATGGATCTATTGAGGGGAATGTAGTTGATGTCAATAGCAGTGATCCAGTTGCTTTTGCAACTGTGATGTCGCAGTATGGTAATACTATGTCTGATGATGAAGGATATTTCATCTTGAATTATATTCCAACAGGTTATAATGAGATCATGATAAATGCACTTGGCTATTTACCATACAATTCAAATACTATTTTTGTAACTGGTAATGATACAGTAAATGTATTATGTGAACTCATGCCAAATCCCAATTCTCCACCTTCTCCCCAAAATCTACAAGCTTATATATATGACGAGAATAATGTTCATCTTACTTGGGAAGAGTCGCAATTTCCAGTGGAAGAATTACTGGCTTATAATGTTTTTCGAAATGGTATAATTCTACAAAGTGTCTTAGCGGAAGAATATTTTGATCTTGATCTGATCAATGGAAATTATAGTTACTATATTTCAGCTGTATACGATTCAGGAGAATCACTTCCTACAGATACTGTAAATGTGCAGATCAATGTTGTAGGATTGGATAATAATATTCTTCAAAATGATGTATGCTTTCTTTCAAATTATCCTAATCCATTTAATCCCACTACAACGATTTCGTTTACCATTAGCAACGAACTACACAAACAAAGTGAACTGATAATCTATAATATTAAAGGTCAGAGAATTAAAACTTTCCTTGTCATCCTGAGCGGAGTCGAAGGAAGAGGGGTTTATAATGTTCTGTGGAACGGTACAGATCAAACAAAAAAACCTGTTACCAGTGGAATATATTTCTATCAATTAGTTATTGATGGAAACATAGTTGCAAAAAACAAAATGATGCTATTAAAGTGAAATAAGATAATATGAAATATAATTTAGTATTATTCGATGCAGATGGAACTCTATTTGATTTTGACACTGCTGAAAGAGAAGCATTTGAGAAAACATTTATACAATTTGGGATTAGTGAAAATTTGAAACATTTACACAAAAGTTATGAAATCATCAACAACGCTATCTGGAAGGATTTCGAGCAGAAGAAAATTAATTCCTGGGAATTACGTACAGAACGTTTTCACCGTTTTTTCCTGCAGGAAAATTTACTTTTTGCTCCTGAAGTTTTTAGTCCGATCTATCTGAAAAATCTCTCAGAAGGAACTCATCTTTTACATGGAGCTAAAGAGATAGTAAGTTTCCTCTATGGGAAATGTGAACTTGCTCTGGCTACAAATGGACTTGCAGATGTACAAAATCCCCGTTTTGCAAATTCTGAATTAGCCAAATATTTTCAGTATATATTTATTTCTGAAGAGATCGGACATCCAAAACCGAATCCTGAATTTTTTCAGCATATATTCCGAAAGTTACCGTACAAAGGGTCTTCAATTATAATTGGGGATAATCTTACTTCAGATATTAAGGGTGGAAATAATTTTGGAATTGACACATGTTGGTTCAATTTAAATAAATGCAACAATGAAAGTGGAGTAATTCCCACCTATGAAATTAATGATCTTGATGAATTAAGATCAATATTAGAATAATAAAAAAAGAGATGTAAATTTTCTTTAATTAAGAATTTTACATAGCAATTTAAGGAGTAGAATATGGACACAATTCAACAAAAGAGCAAGCTTCCTCTTATCTTGTTTATCATCGCTGTTCTTGTATTTATTTACGTTTTTCCGCGCATCCTTCTCTCTCTCTGGGGTCCCAGTGATCCCTGGACTTGTTATCTGTATCAATATGGTTTTGGTGCAATTACATTTGGAATTGGAATCTTTCTAATACTTAAAAGCGGTTCTTGTAAACTGGGTAGAGGAAATGATACTCATTGGTTCAAATGGATTATTTTAGGATTCTTTCTCTTCGCTATAACCCATGCAGTTTGGATTCTATTATCGTTGTATATACCTGTTAAAGGAGGTATTTAGATGGAACATTTGAGTCAGCTTAATTTAGATCCAAGTGCATATTGGACAATTGGTATTGTTGTAATATTATACTCTTTGTTGATTGCCGGCTTTGGCGGATACTTCTCAAGATTCAGCAAGAATATTAATGATTATTTTTATAGTGGACAAAGATTTGCCTGGTGGCTGGGAGCTGCCAGTATGATTGCAACCGGGATTGGATCCTATAGTTATCTAAAATATTCTCAGCAGGGATTAGAAACAGGTATGAGCAGTTCAATGGGCTACACAAATGACTGGTTTATAATTCCATTCTTTATGTTCGGTTGGTTGCCTATCATCTATTTCTCAAAGATCAAATCTATTCCTGAATATTTCGAACGTCGTTTCAATAGAACTTCACGCTACATCTCTCTCGTAATAATCATGGCTTATATGTTGTTCTATATTGGATATAATCTGTTTACTATTGGTATTGCTATGGAGGGATTACTTGGTGTTCCATTGATCATAACGGTTCCTATTGCAACCATTTTACTGGGCGGGTACGTAACTTTTGGAGGTCAAACCGCTGTGATCTTTACTGACCTGTTCCAGGGGATTATGCTGTATCTTGCAGGGGGAATTGCCATTGTAGCGGGAATAGTTGCTCTGGGTGGTTTTGGTGAGTTTTGGTCTTGGCTGCCTGTAACCCATAGATTACCTTTTGTGGATCTTTTGAATGATCCGAAGTTTAATACTGCTGGTCTTTTTTGGGGAGAGGCTTTAGCTGGAAGTATTGCTTTCACGTTTATGAATCAAGGTTTTATCATGCGATATCTAGCCTTGAAAAGTGTGAATGATGGTAGAAAAGCTGCCATCTTTAATGTGCTATTTACGTTGCCCTTCTCAGCTATCATTGTCGGTGCTGTAGGCTGGATAGCAAAATCTCTCATTGTTAAACAAACGGCAATGGGTGGAGCATTAGAAGGTCTTGATCCAATTCATATTGCAAATCATTTCCATACATTTATTGTAGTTGCCTGGGAAACTTTGCGGCATAACACAATAGTATTTGGTTTTGTCATTGCTGCTCTCACAGCTGCTTTGATGTCTACAGTTGATACATTGATCAATGCCTGCTCTGCAATAGGGATCTATGACATTTACAAGCCATTGTTTAAACCAGAAGCTGATGATAAACATTATTTGAAAGCAGCCCGTTGGGTATCCGGTGGAACAGCACTTTTGGGATTGCTTCTAGTATTCATGTTCTCGCATATGAAGGGCAGCCTTATGTCTATCCATTACAAAGGAATAATGATAATCATTCCATCAATTGTTACGACAATTTTCCTGGGAGCTTTCTGGAGAAGATTCACAGCAAAAGCTGCTAACATTTCCATGATCGTTGGTTCTTCATTTACCATTCTTACAGTATTTGTTCCTGATATGATAAAACCCCTTGCTGCATTTGTCTCTGCACCGCAAAATGGGATTTATATATATACGAGAGCTCTTTTTGGAATGGTACTAACTGCAGTAGTTGGTGTCTTGATAACATTATTATCAAAAGAGACATCAGAACATTTGAAACAAACAAACGGTCTTACCATTGATACACTTGATTATGCAATGGAACAATATAAAGGTGGAAAACCCAATCATGTGAAAGGTGAAAAAGTTAGAAGACTTCCTGTACTAATTGATGAAACTATTCCAACAGGGAAAGTATCTCTTTCCAATGCTATTATGACACGCATGAAAGCAAATGAGGAAGATCTTATCTATATGGAAGATTCACGCTGGTATCTGGGTGGACTTCGTTCTGACCACGTTAAAACTCATACTCCTCATGAAGGTAATGATGAAGTTATAATGTCACAGGAAACTTTTGATAAAGCAATGATGCTTAAAGATAAACTTGTTACTTTAGAAAAGATATTCTAATTAGTAATTATAATGAACGCCTCTCGCAAGGGAGGCGTTTTTTTGAATTCAATGAAATTTAATAAAATTATTTTTCCTTTCTTGATCCTGCTTGTATTTGGATGCGGACAACAGGCAGAATTGGGAACAAAAAAAAATCCCATCAAAATGTATTTTGTGCCTTCCATCGAGGCTGATAAGATAATTACTGGTGGGAATGAGGTCGCTGATATCATCAGTGAAAAGACAGGGTATTATTTCCATGTAGCTGTCCCCACCAGCTATGCTGCTGTTATTGAAGCGATGGGAACTAAAGAAACTGATATTGCCTGGTTGGCTACTTATGCATACATTCTGGCGAACCAGAAATTTGATGCTGAAGTTGCTTTAACTGTTGTTCGAAAAGGATTTGATAAATATAGAGGGCAATTTATTGCTCATTCGGACAGCAATATAAATAGTCTGGAAGATATTGATGGGAAAACAATAGCATTCACAGATGCTGCTTCTACTTCGGGATATATATATCCATCAGCTCTGCTGATCGAGAAAGGTATTGAACCGGAAAAATATTTTTTTGCCGGTGGCCATCCACAAGTAGTTCTAGCTGTTTATAGCAGAAAAGCTGATGTAGGTTGTGCCTTCTGGACACCAGCTAACCAAGATGTTGCTCATGATGCTAGGAGCACTGTTATCGAGACCTATCCGGATGTTATGGAAAAGGTCAAAATAATTGGTTTTACCGAGTGGATCCCAAATGCTACAGTTACTTTCCGCAAGAATTTCCCAGCGGAAATGAAAGAGAAAATCGTCAATGCTCTTTTGGAATTTGCTAATGAAGATAAAGGTCATCAAGTCCTAAAAGATTTATTGGAAATAGATAATTTCATTCGAGCGACCGATAAGGATTATGATAGTGTGCGTGAAGCAATGAAACTCATTGGGAATGATGATATGTTGTTAGTTGATTGATTACTGTCTTAATGGAGAATCTCTCAATTTTGTTTCTGAATAATCATGTGGAAGAGCTTCTAGATTTACTCCTAGAGACTAAAAGCCTAACATGATTATAGGATAAATGGATAAATATGAAAAATATCATTGAAATTAAAAACCTGCACAAAGTTTATACTGGTGGAACACAAGCGCTAAAAGGCATTAATTTAAATGTGAAAGAAGGTGAATTTTGTATTCTACTAGGTCTTTCCGGTTCTGGTAAAACTACATTTCTTCGCTGTCTGAATCGGCTTATCGAACCTACATCCGGTGAAATTATAATTGATGGAGAAAACGTTATTGCAGCAAAAGGGCAAAAACTTCGATTAATTCGTCGAAAGATCGGAATGATATTTCAACAATTCAACCTGATAAAGAATCTCAGCTCGCTTACTAATGTTCTTACAGGAAAATTAGGATATTCATCTCTGCTACATTCGGTTGTATTTTCTAAAAATGAAAAAGATGTAAGAATTGCCATGGAAAACCTTAACCGCGTTAGCTTGAAAGATCTTGCAGAGAACAAGATCAAGAACTTGAGTGGGGGACAACAGCAACGTGTGGCGATTGCCCGTGCATTAATGCAGAATCCCAAAGTTATTCTGGCGGATGAGCCAGTAGCTAGTCTTGATCCAGCCACAGCAGATTCAGTGATGAAATACTTGGGAGACTTAAATAAAAAAGATAAGATCACAATTATTTGTTCACTTCACTTTCTCAGTCTGGCAAGGAAATATGGTACTCGTGTAGTTGCTTTAAAAGATGGTGAAATCGTTTTTGATGGAACTCCGAAGGAGATCGATAAAAAGAGATTTAAAGAAATTTACGGGGAAGATGCTGAGGAGGTTGAAATCAGATGAAAAAAGAAAATAAACTCAAACTGATTCTTAAGGCAATTTTCACCGATATGTTTATATGGGTATATATTTCCGGGAGTGTTTCCTTCTTGATAAATCATTGGTTTGAAGTGACAATACCTGGTTTGCATATTGTGATCTACGGTTCTGTCGTAGGAGTAATTTTGATGATTTGTGGAATTTCCGTTGGTAGAAAAATGTTTCTTTCCACAAAAAGGATAAATAAAAAATGGTATAAAACATTCTGGGGATGGTCAGTTGTATTGATATTATTTATAACATTTATTGTGGGTTGGATACTGGTGGAAGTAAATCCTTACAAATTCTTCACAAAATTTACAAATACCAGTGGAATTATGTCCGGTATTTTTAATCCGAATCTTGATATATTAATAGTGAGTCTAACTGCTTTGGCAGAAACTATCTATTTGGCGTTGCTTGCCACGATCTTTGCCATCCCATTTGCATTTATTCTCAGCTTTTTTGCTGCACGCAACCTGATGCCAAAAACATTAATTGGAAACTTAGTTTATATTATCATTCGAACATTTGCAACTGTCTTTCGTTCAATAGAAGCTATTGTATGGGCTATCATCTTCAGTGTATGGGTTGGGATTGGACCCTTCGCCGGAATGTTGGCACTAATGATACATTCTATTGCGGCACTAACGAAACTATATTCCGAGCAGATCGAAAATATTGATTATGGTCCAGTAGAGGCTATAAAAGCAACCGGAGCTAATACACTTCAAATTTGGGTTTTTGGAGTAATTCCGCAAATCATCTCACCATTTCTTGCTTTTACAATTTACAGGTGGGATATCAATGTACGAATGGCTACGATAGTCGGTTTTGTTGGTGGCGGTGGGATTGGTCTTCTACTTCTTCAGCAGCAACAACTTCTGCGTTGGCATAATGTTGGAATGATTATCTGGCTTATTGCTGTAGTGGTATGGATAATGGATATGGTAAGTGCGAAAGTGCGTGAGAAATTACGGGGAATGTAACTAGTTGGTTCAAGCGTATTGATTTAATCATAGATTATGTCTTTCTGAGGTGTCTTTTAACCTTACCTGCGAAGAATCTCGTGAAAGAATTTTCAGCTTTACATAATGTAAAAAAATGAGATTCTTCCGAAGAACAAGGAACAAAATACGTTAGAAAGAAAGATAAGGAAAAATATGAAATACAAAGCTGTTATTTTTGATTTGGATGGAACACTCATCGATTCAATGGGAATCTGGCTGGAAGTGGATAAGGAATATCTGATAAAAAGAAATATACCTGTTCCTGATGATCTGTTTGAAGATGTGCCGGAAGGTAACAGCTTCAAAGAGATCTGCCAATATTTTAAGGATAAATTCAAACTACCGGATTCAATTGAGGAGATTGGAGCTGAATGGACTGAAATGGTATCTGAGTATTACAAAACAGATATCAAACTTAAACCAGGTGCCATAGAACTAATTGAGTTTTTACATGCGAATAATGTGAAAATGGCAATTGGTACAAGTAATTCAAAATATCTGGCAGAAACGGTTTTGCAAGCTAATAATGTGTTGCAATATTTTGAGTCAATTGTAGCCGGTTGTGAAGAAATTAAAGGAAAGCCTTATCCCGACATTTTTCTTAATTCTGCAGAAGAATTAAGGATTGACCCGGCAAAATGTCTGGTGATCGAAGATACACTGCAAGGAGTTATAGCCGCACACAATGGTGGTATGGATGCTTTTGCCATCTTTGATGATAACGATACACATGATGTTGAAAGGTTGAAATTAGAAGCTGATTTCTATGCTGAAGATTTCCAGGAAATTCTTGAAAAACTAACCATTAGTTTCCGCTGAGACTACAACATACATGAGTAATGACATTAATTCATACGAATTAATATTCATCTGCAAAAAGAAATAAATAGCCAATTAAGTATATAAAGCTATCTTATTTAAAAATAAAAAATTAGGAAGATTATGCAATTTAACGAATTAAAAATTATCGAGCCGATTCTTAAGGCTCTGAGTAAAGAAAATTATGTAGAACCGACAGCAATACAAGCGAAAGCGATTCCACTAATTTTAGAAAAAAAAGATATTTTGGGAAGTGCACAAACTGGTACGGGCAAAACTGCAGCTTTTGCAGTTCCCATTCTGCAGAATCTTTTTCGTGATCGTCATCAGAATAGAAACTCACGAAAAATTTTAGCATTAGTCATCACTCCCACACGGGAACTGGCGATTCAGATTGGAGATAGTTTTACTACTTACGGAAAATACACCGGAATTAAAAATACTGTTGTTTTTGGAGGTGTTAAGCAGGGAGTACAAACCACAGCTCTACGTAATGGAGTTGATATCCTGGTGGCAACACCGGGTAGATTGCTGGATTTGATGAACCAGGGATTCATCAGCTTAAAACACATTGAATATTTTGTCCTGGATGAAGCTGACAGGATGTTGGATATGGGTTTCATCAACGACATCCGCAAGATCATCACTAAACTACCAACCATACGGCAGTCTCTGTTTTTCTCAGCAACCATGCCGGATAACATTGTTAAACTTTCCAGGAAAATTCTAAATAATCCTGTAAAAATCGATGTCAGTCCGATTTCCTCCACTGCCGAAACAATCCAACAATGTCTTTATTATACCAATAGAAAATCTAAGAGAGATCTGTTGCTCCACATTCTTCAAGACAAGAAAATAGATCAGGTTTTGCTGTTTTCACGTACCAAACATGGAGCTGATAAAATTGCCCGTCATTTGAAAAAATTCAAAATCAAAGCAGCTGCTATCCATGGGGATAAGGCTCAGAACAATCGGCAAAAAACTTTAGCTCAATTCAAAGCAGGAGAACTCAGAGTGCTGGTGGCAACCGATATTGCAGCCCGTGGTATCGACATCGACAAGCTGAAATATGTCATTAACTTTGATATTCCCAATATTGCTGAAACCTACGTGCACAGAATTGGCCGATCAGGACGAGCAGGAGAAGAAGGCAATGCGATTTCCCTTTGCGAACCGGAAGAAAATGCTTATATCAAAGATATTGAAAAATTGATCAAACTAAAGATTAAAGTCGTAACTAAAAATCCTTTTCCTCAAACAGATAAAGCGATGACAAATGCAGAAAAAAAGGATTGGGAAAAAGAAAAACAAAAGAGGAAACAGGAATTTTTTGCAGCGAGAAAACTTAAAAAGGCAAAATCATCTAGATATTAACTACTTATTAATAGATTGATTTCTCTAATCGCACTAGAGATATGTATTAGTTGTCTTCGTCATAGGCATCCTTTCACCTAACCAATTCGTTTTTTTAGGTAGAAGTCAATCTTGTACATTCCTTATAGTTCCCTGGAACTGATAAACATATTTTATTTCACCACTTTTCTCATGTTTATTGAAAATAAATATTGCTTCTTGACACAATAACCTTATCTTTATCCATATACCCCCATAGGGTATAATTATGGAGGAAAGATCATGGTAGAAAAAGCCCAATGTCATATTAATACTGTTCATCATTCAATGGAATTTAAAGTTGCAATGAAAAACAGGCTGAAACGTATTGAGGGACAGATCCGGGGGATCAATCGCATGATTCAGGAAGATATTTATTGTGATGATATACTGAATCAAATGGCT
>JAVCCH010000057.1 GCA_030765535.1 Candidatus Tenebribacter davisii | reverse complement strand
TTTTTTTGCAATGTTCCAGATCAGCCGGAGAACCCATAATAATTATCACGTATCCATCCTTAATTAGATCTGCATTAAGCAAACGGTTATACATACGTGTATTCAACTCCAATTCACATTCAATGAACTTTTCTCCAAGAATTCTTTCGTAGATGTCTATATACTTTTTAGAGGCTGTTTCAATTACTTCCTGTGGTAGCATATCAGGAACTCTATCATCAACTTTATTGTTCAACAACCACTGTCTGATATACTCTTTATCCATGGAATCAACATTAGCTGGATCCTTATCGTAAGCAACTTTATCCCAGAATCTGGAAGAATCGGGAGTATGAATTTCGTCGATCAAGATCACTTTACCATCAATCAGGCCAAATTCGTATTTCGTATCGACAAGGATAATACCTTTTTCAGCTAGTTCGTTAGTGCCAAGTTCAAACAGTTTTAAAGAAATCTCTGCCATTTGATCGTATATTTCTTTGGTAGTCCAACCTTCTTTAACGAGATCCTCTGGAGTAATTTCTCGATCGTGTTCTTCTTTGGTTGTTGGAGTTAATAATGGAGTAGGAAATTTCTGATTCTGAACTAATCCATCAACAGCTTCAACACCGGAAAATATTCTTTTCCCATTCTTATAACCACGCCACATGGAACCTGTCAAATACCCTCGAACTATCATTTCTACTTTGATCGGCTGGGCTTCCTTTACCAGGCTTATATTCGGATCAACAGCTTTAATAAGATGATTATTAACGATATCTCTAGTTTTTTCAAACCAGTAGTTTGTTATCGCATTCAGCACCGCACCCTTATTGGGAATCAGATTATTCAATACGCTGTCAAAACTTGAAACACGATCCGAGACAACTATCATTCGTGTCTTATCGTCGATTCGAAAACTCTCCCTTACTTTCCCGCTATGAATCTTTTTTATCTGCGGAGTGTAGAGTTTATCTAAACAATTCATAATATCCTCTCTATTTGTTAATGCTTAAAATGTCTTAATCCTGTGAACACCATGGCAATATCCAGATCATCACAAGCTTTGATTACTTTTTTATCACGCATTGAGCCACCAGGTTGTACAATGGTTTTTATTCCAGCCTGAGATGCCGTTACAACATTATCGGGAAAAGGAAAGAATGCATCAGAAACCAGAATTGCATTCCTAAACTCCTGATCCAAATACGCTATAATATTTTCTCCATCATATTCCATTGTTAAATTTTCGGAAGCTTTATCAATTGCCAGTCTGGTTGAGATCAAGCGGTTTGGTTGACCAGCACCCATTCCCAGAAGCTGGAATATTCCCTCATCTACTTCTCTAACCAAAACTATAGAATTTGATTTAACCTGACGCATTGCTTTCAAGCCAAATTCGATCAATTCTTTTTTCTTGTTCACATCAATTTGTTTCTTAGTAACAACTTCCATTTTATCGTAAAGTTTTGTATCAGAATCTTGCAAAAGAAGTGAATTATGTAGATACTTCATATCAACTTTACTGCGACATTTATCAGGATTATATTGAACAATTCTTAGGTTTTTATGGAATTCTAAATATTTGAGAGCTTCTTCGCTAAAATCAGGTGCGACGACCACTTCCACAAATTTGCGTTTAGATTTATCTTCGTTATTCAACTCGAAAAATTCTACTGTCTCCAATTCTACGGGTTTGTTGAAAGATACTATTGAACCAAAAGCCGAAATCGGATCACCAGCCCAAGCATGTTGCAAAGCAGTTAATTGATCATCTGCTTCAGCCAGCCCACAGGAATTGCTATGTTTGATCATGCCCACACCAAAACGATCTAAGTCTTTCACGGAATCTATCGCTCCCTGAATGTCATTTAGATTGTTATAAGATATTTCCTTACCATGTAGAACTTTCATATCATATAAAGATTCATCTTTCCCTGCTTCCCGGTAGAAGAATCCTTCCTGGTGAGAATTTTCACCATAACGTAATTTCTTACCACCAGTAAAATGAAGACGAATACTCTTCTCATCTGCATTTTCATCCATTGTTGTGGCGATGATAGCATCGTAATCTGCAGTGTGATTGAAAGCCTTTCTCATTAATTTAAATCTTGTTTCGGCTGAAATTTTTCCGTCATTTTCTTTTAGTTCAGAAATTATCTTTTCATAGTCATCTACATCGTTAACAACTCCAACATATTTAAAATTCTTAGCTGCTGCCCGGATCATGGTTGGTCCACCAATGTCTATATTTTCGATGAGAGTGTCAAAATCCGCACCTGACTCTTTTACTTTATGGAAAGGATATAAATTACACACAACCAGATCAATAGGTTTAATGCTTAGTTTTGCAGCTTCTTCAGCATCTTTTTCTCGATCATATAATATAGCTGATTCTATGTTGAAAGAAATCGTTTTCATTCTACCACCGAATGCTTCCGGATTTCCTGTTACTTTTGAAATTTCTGTTACTTCAATTCCAGTTTCTTCCAATACTTTTTTTGTTCCACCAGTTGAGATGATTTCACATCCAATTTCTTTCAGTGTTTTTGCTAATTCAACAATTCCTGTTTTATCAGAAACACTTATCAATGCCCTTTTAATTCTAATCATTCTTTCTCCAAATTAGATACTAAAAAGGCGGCATAAAGCCGCCGGAAAATTATTTAACTGCAATCGCCTCGATCTCAACTCTGGCGCCTAACGGTAAGTTAACCACC
>JAVCCH010000047.1 GCA_030765535.1 Candidatus Tenebribacter davisii | reverse complement strand
CAACTGCATCAAGGATATCCGTAAGACCTATTTTTGGTATATTACCACACTTATTATCTTTAACGTCATCGGTAGCAGATTCAAATACTTTTTTACCATTCACTTCCAGCAAGATCATATTAGTATGACCATTCGCAATAACCGCGACTGCAGTATCTTTTCCAGTTTTAACTGTAGCTTTTACATAAACTGATTGATCTATTTCAATGAATTCGGCTTTTACTCTTTTTTGTGACACCATATCCTTTGCTATTGCTAACTGCCTGGGAGATACATCTTCTAGAAGACGCAATTGATCTTTTGGTTCGTCAACGATAGTCCCTAAAGCAGCTGCAATTAAAATGCCTTTTTCTCCAGTATTTGGAATTCCCACTGCACTGGCATTTTTAAAGAAAGCCTTACTGATCTGAACATGCACTTGATCAGGTTTATCTGGTAATTCTTTTGCTGCTCTGGAACAAGCTAAAGCTATAGCAACAGGCTCTGTACAGCCAGTAGCGGGTTTAACTTGTTTTCTTATAATTTCTAATAATAATTTTTTATCCATTAACTTAATACCTTCAAAATATTTTTTTTACCAAACTCTTTGTATGTTTAATATCGTCAATTTCTTTAATTATAAGAATCAAAATAAATTTACCTTATAAATTAATGCTCGAAGTTACATGTTTTACAATATTCCTAAAAATCTTCAATCCAGCACCATCTTCGGAAATATCAGGATTCTGCCTTTTTAATTGTCCCCAGTTAGGATGATTGTATAAACTAAGGAAAGCTTCCGGATGAGGCATCATACCCAGTACCTGTCCGCTGGGATCAGTTAGCGCTGCGCAATCAAGATCTGCTCCATTGGGATTCAATGGATATTCGGAAGTAATATTTCCATCTGCATCACAATAACTGAAAGCATTCATATTTTGATTTAATATTTCAGTTTTTATACCTTTATCTTTGATGATAAGTTTTCCTTCTCCATGACGCACCGGGCAGGGCATTACGTCGATATCTTTTAAAAATGGGGTTTTACAGTTAGGATTTTTCTTCAGATAGATCCATCGATCTTCATATTTTGCTGAATTATTTCTTGTAAGTGTTACTTCCTGATCAAAATTCCCTTTAGTATTTGGAAGAAGTCCCATCTTCACAAGGAACTGAAAGCCATTGCAAATTCCTAAAATAAATTTACCATTATTCAAGAAAATCTTAATCTCTTCCAAAAGAGTTTTACCGGAATCCATTTTCTTGTATTTCATTTTATTGGCTAAAACTTTACCGGAACCCAGGTCATCACCAAATGAAAATCCACCTGGAAAATTTAAAACATCAAAATTATGAATGCTGGTAATGCCATTAAATATATCATTGAGATGATAGATTTCTGCTTCAGCTTCAGCTAATTTGTAAGCTGCAGCCATCTCTTCTTCACAGTTTATACCAAAACCTGTAATTACTAATGCTTTAACTTTTTTCATAATTTCCTTTTTTTTGCAACGAACAAAAACGAACAAAATCTACCTGCTTCTACTAATTCCCCTCTTTTTGTCAAATAGAGAGGTTGGGGGGTGAATTCTCCAATCCATCTTCCCAAGCTGTTCTCAACTTACTTATTTCTATATTGATAGCTTCTTCATTTTTTGATTTAACCATTAGGTTTTGGTTAAAAGTTACTTTTCCCAACAGAATTGCATCAACCTCAAATATCTTTTCAAACTCAGCTTTATTTTCCGGTTTCACACTCACAACGAAACGGGAATGTGATTCGGCAAAGAGGATAGCATTTAGTGTTAAAATTTCGATTTTTTCTAAATTTGTTTCCGCACCAAATCCACCACCAAAAGCTGATTCAGTGAGTGCAACTGCCAAACCTCCATCTGAAATGTCGTGGTTCGATTCTATCAGATTTTGCTGATTTGCTTCAATTACTTTTTCATAAATCCGCTTAGAATCTTCTTTTCGAACCTTGGGAACATTTGCCCCAAGTTCATCGAATAATCTATAAAATTCAGAAGCTCCCAGTTCATTATATGTTTTCCCAATTTGATAGATCAGATCACCGTCAGCTTTGAAATCACTGGTAACAGTTTTACGAATATCATCCACCTTGGCAACAATTGAATAAAGAATTGTTGGTGGAACAGAGATTTTGATATCGCCAGCTTTGAAATCATTTTTCATGCTGTCTTTGCCGGAAGTCATCGGGATGTTATAGAAAGTAGACATATCAAAAAGAGCCTGGTTCATCTGCACCAGTTTTGCTAATTTCAATTTTCCATCAGGATTTGCAACCGGATCGTATAGCGAATCTGGAACACAAAAATTATCGTTAACCGTCCAGAATCGATTTGTTTTATCTTTAGGATCAGGAAGTTTTCCACCAACAGCAATTATCTGCCGGATCGCTTCATCAAAAGCTCCGGCACTCATCTGGTAAGCATCAATATCACTGTAACGTGGAATTATTCCATTGGAAACAGCAACTCCAGCAAAACTGTCAAAGTTCAATCGCATCACAGCAGCATCCTGAGGGGCTTTTCCAGTTGGGCCCATCAACGGTTTGATGGTCGTTTTTCCTTTCACTTCATGGTCGTATTGGCGGATCACATTTTCACGAGAGCAGATATTCAAACTTCCCATTAACTTCTCTAAGATATTATTGTAATTCAGGATTTCTGGAAGTTGTGGTTCTTGCAGATCAGGCTTTTCCCACACAGCTTCCATATATTTCTTTGGCACACCTTCGTGCAGGAATTCCATCTCAAGAAACGCTACAGATTTGTTATCATATCGAACATCAATAAATCCATCATCTGTAAAGATTCCAATATCGGAAAGTTCAACTTCTCGCATATTCGCAAGTTGATAAAGTTCACCTTTTTTATTTTTTGTTACAACAAAAGTCATACGTTCCTGTGATTCGGAAATGAAGATCTCCCAGGGTTTAAGATTGGCATATTTCAGAGGAACTTTTTCCAGGTTTACAATAGCACCACCGGATATTGTCGCCAACTCTCCAATTGAAGAAGAAAGTCCTCCGGCACCATTATCGGTGGAACTTTTAATCAAACCCTTTTTCACAGCTTCCTGCATAAAATCACCCAGAAGTTTTTGTGTGATCGGGCTGCCGATCTGAACGGCTGATTGCGGTGAATTTTCATCAATTTCTGCTGATGAGAAAGTAGCACCATGAATTCCGTCTTTGCCCACGCGTCCACCTGCCATAATGATCAAATCTCCAGCATCAATAGGTTTAAGCCAGGAATTCATATCATTGAGTGTATATGGCATCACGCCAGCTGTACCGCAATATACCAGCGGTTTACCGCTGTATCGATCATCAAAGATGATCGAGCCGTTCACCGTTGGGATACCAGATTTATTGCCTCCATCTTCTATTCCATGTCGTACACCTTCCATAATTCTACGCGGATGAAGCTGCCCGGGTAATAATTTTTTAGCATAGAATGGAGAGCCAAAACAGAGGACATTGGTATTAAATAACAATTTTGCACCACCAATTCCTGTTCCCAGCGGATCCCGATTATTACCCAGAATCCCGGTAATAGCTCCGCCGTACGGATCTATCGCAGAAGGTGAATTATGAGTTTCCACCTTCCACACGAAAACCGAATCATCATCTATCTTCACAACTCCGGCATTATCGGTAAAGATCTTTAAGAGCCAGTTATTTCCAGCTTTCTCCAATCTTTCCCGAATGATCTCAGTTGATCTTCGAATGTATGTTTTAAAGAGTGAATCAATAGTTTTTTCTTCTCCGGTTTCTTTATTAATGTATTTGATAATTGCTGAAAATTCCTTATGCTTACAATGTTCACTCCAGGTTTGTGCCAGTATTTCAAGTTCACAGTCAGTAGGTTCTGGTGAAAGACATTTTTCAGCACGATACTTTTGTACTTTTTTATCAGCAAAATGAGCTTTGATCACAAGCATTTCTTCTAAGTTCAATGAAAGCAGCATATCTTTGGAAAGTTTTAATAATTTTTCATCTTCCAAGTCTAAAGAAATGATCTTTACACTATTATCATAAGCAATTTTTACCTCAGGGATATAATCAACCATTCCCTTATACTTGCCATATTCAAAATGATGAATGAGTTTATTACCCAGCTGCTTTCCCGCTAATTCTTTCAACTCAGGATCACTTAATTCATTTTCAAACAGGTAGATATCCTCAGTGTAGATATGCTGGGTATTAACATCCAGATCAAGATCAAGAATATCAATTAAGGTCTTTTGAGCAGATATTCCTTCATCATCAGTTACACCTGGCATTTTAGCTACCTGCACAAATGATCTAAAGCCTGGATTCCGGTAAAAAGAATTTATATAAGAATCATGAATTATTTCATCTGTTAAACCAAGGTTAGTAAATTTTTCGATCTCTTCTCGAGATAGATCATAACTGATATTAAAGATCTTCCCAGTCTTTACCTTACCAGTTGCAATTCCCAGGAAATCTGCCGCAGATTGCCGGATCTTTTCTCCCTGCACATCCCTAATTTTTTCTTTCAGAACAAGTTGAATTTGATTTTTCAAATTCTCTCCAAAGTTAGTTCTTTCTATTTCATTAAAATCATTTTTTTCACAGATGAATAATCTTCAGTATCTAGCTTATAGAAGTAAACTCCGCTGGAAACCGACCTGCCCTCTGAATCTTTACCATTCCATACAATATTATGATGACCAGCAATTTTCTCACCATCTTCAAGTGTTAGTACTTTCTGACCTTTAATATTGAATATTTCCAATTTCACTTTAGAATTGTTATTCAGATCATAGCTAATTGTTGTTGTAGGATTAAATGGATTTGGGTAGTT
>JAVCCH010000028.1 GCA_030765535.1 Candidatus Tenebribacter davisii | reverse complement strand
TATTTCATAAGTTAGAAAAAGTTGCCCCTTCCCACTAAAGGTCGGGGCTAAATTTCCTTATTTCATAAGTTAGAAAAAGTTGCCCCTTCCTGCAAAAGGTCGGGGCGAAATTCTCTTATTTCATAAGTTAGAAAAAGTTGCCCCTTCCTGCAAAAGGTCGGGGCGAAATTCTCTTATTTCATAAGTATCATTTTCTTAGTGCTGTTATAATTCTGTGTCTTCATTTTGTAGAAGTAAACACCACTTGATACTGATTTATTACTGTTATCTGTTCCATTCCAAGATATTGTGTAATCACCTGCCTCTTTTAATTCATTTACCAGGCTCTTAACTAGCTGACCTTTTATATTGTAAATCTGTAGACTAACCATACTATCATCTTTAAGAGAGAAATTTATTTTAGTAGAAGGGTTGAAAGGATTAGGATAGTTGCCTAGAAGTTCCGTGTAGATAGGAACAACTTCAACAGGATCGAAAGAAGAACCTCCATCTTCACTGATAGCTACATCATCAATATACCAACCAGGATAATCAACGGAACTATCAGAGCCAAAATGCCATCTAATCAGAATATTCTCACCAACATAAGCTGCCAGGTCAAACTGAGCAAGTTCCCAGAATCCTTGATCATGTCCACAATAGATAGGTTCACCATTTAATGGATTAGAAGCGTTTGCTGTGCCAGGATATGGTGTATTTGGAGTAAGAACACTCCAGTTTGCACCGTTATCAATAGAAATTTTTACATTGCCACCATCCCAACTTGCTTCTGTATCATACCAATGCCAGAATTCTAATATGTATGCGGAAGTTACTACACCCACTGGTATAGTCATATCTAATGTTGCGTTAGAACTGTTTGGATAATTAGCATCTAATCCTGTTCCCCATACGTTATTGCCAGAATAAGCAGCTCCAGGTCCTACAGTTGGAGCACCCCATTGCCAACACATTGGATCACTGCTAAGCAGGTAACCATCATTATCTTCAAAATCACTGAAGTAAGAAATAGAAAGTCCTAAAACAAAATCTTGAGTGATAGCTGCACCTGCATCAAAAGTAATACCCATAATATTTTCAGGAATATGCATAGCAGCAGTACAAGTAATGTCGTAAGTATCTGCTACAATATCTACAATAGAATAAGTACCATCTGCAATAGTTACTGCATCATAAGTATAGCCAAGCACACTTACCATAGATATTTCAGCACCTTCAATAAGATCACCTGTATCTAGGTCAGTTACAGTACCATCTAATGTAGCAAATTCAAGAGGATCCATAGCAAAATCGTAGGTTACAGTGATGTCAGCTTCAACATCAACTTCACCGATAAAGTCGTAATAACCTTCTTTAAAAGCTGTAACTTCTCGCGTACCTGTTATCACATCTTCAATGAGATACGCACCTGCAGCATCTGTAAAAACTGGTCCCCAATTTCCAACAAATACTTCTACACCTTCAATTGGATTTGAAGTAACAGAATCTGTTACGATACCATCAACTTCACCATGATCACCAATATCAAAGAATTCCATAATTCCCTGCACTGCTTCATCGAGTGTATTTGCTCCTCCAAGGCCTGTAATTTCAAAAGAAGTTCCAATAGTTCTATATGTCCCTGAATCATAGGCAATACCACAATCATAACCCACAGCAGTATTTGAGAAAACTGTTACTGCTGGTGCTATTGGAGCAAGCCGATCAATAAAGCTATTCTCGCCAGAATAGGACCAAGTCATACCTGCAAAGAAATCAGCACCATCAACAGTTGTCAAATCACTACTACCATCTTCGAGACTAGTAATACCAAAAAGCGGTCCAAAGTCAAATGCCCCATATTGTGGATCCCAATACCAGGAATCTCCACCTTCCAAGTATACATTACCACCACCATTGATATAGGCTACAATTGGAGTCTCCTCACCAAGAAGAATTTGAGCATTATCAGAATATATACCCAAAAGTATAAATACAGCGTCAACTTCAGAAGTTAAAGGATAAGCATAGATATCATTTGTTAATACAACAGCTCCAGCATAATTACTCTCTAATGAAGCTTGAAGAGTTGCTCCTGTAGGTGTAACAGTTTCAAGATCTATAATCACAATACCACTAAATGCATCACCTATCCATTCGGTGTTAGAAATAGCAGTAGCTCCATCACCTACAGAATTGTATGCAGTAATGGAATAACTGTAATAATCTGTTACTGTAAGAGTTTCATCCGTCCATTCAGTTAAAACACCAGTAAGTTCAAATTCAACCATGTCAGAACGAACTATATGATATCCAAGTATTGGTTCATTAAAAGGACCACCATTTAGACCCGTTGTTGGATTAATCCAACCCAATTGTGCAATTAGGTCACCACCTACTGAAACATCTGTCAGCAAAACATCAGTAACAGTATTAGGAATATCTTCGCCAATCCAAACAGGACCAGCATTTGCAGAAACACCTTCACCTGAATCATTTACTCCTACAACACTATAAGAATAAGTTCCCGAAGCTGGAACAGATACATCTTCATAAGAAGCAGGTTCACCAATTAAAGGAGCAGAATCTGTATAGATCAATTCGGTGCCTCTATACAAGTTAATTTCATCAAGGTCTGTAAGTACATTTCCTGCATAATCCAAACTAGGATTTGTCCAAGACAAATCGCAACTAAGAGCACCGCCAGCATCTGGGATAGCTACAAAATCTGATGGAGCAGCTGGAGAAAGAGGAGCAGCTACTGTACCGGTAAGAGTAAAGCAACGGTCTGGTATAGGATCTGTATTTACAGCCCAACCTGTACCATCATCAGCATATTCCAATAAATCGCCATCAGGTGAGTTTCCCCACAAGAGCCAGCCATCAGTTGGAGTACTTATACTTGTACCAACAATAGAAATCCAACCTTCAGCCATTTGTACACCAGCTGGTAAATCACCAGTCCAGGTAAAGGCATCAAAACCGGAAAACTGTTGACCGGTAGCAACACGATCAAGTGTAACTTCATGAGTCACAACCAAGTCACCCATAGCACCCGCGTTATCTGCATAGAAGTTAATATCAAAAGTCATTGGGTCTTCATCACTGGCAGCCCAACCTCCACTGTATGATAAGCATAAGCCTGTAAAACTAACACCTGTAATAGTTCCTACTACATCGAAGAAATTATCTGCTTGATAATATGGACCAGTTGAATTGGCATCACTAACTCCAAATGACCAATCTACTTCTTCTAAAGTTTGATTGAAAAGCACTTCGCGATTCCTACCAAAATCTACAGTAAAATCTACATTTTTTTCAAGAATGCTTCTGCGAGCAGTTTGAGATGCATCGATCTTTGCATCTGCCGGGACTATTAGTTTTTGCTCATTTGCAAAAACGCTCATAGTAAGGCAAAACAGTAATACGAATAAAAACAATTTTTTCATTTTTTTCTCCTTTTTCTTTTTTTCTAAGTTTAATTAATTTTAATTTTCAAAATACCTTATTTACGATAGTAACGTTTCAACAATACATAACCATTTTTCAACATATAGCATCTGCCTCTAACTACATTATTATTTATTATTTTACTCAAGAAAACACTTTTTATAACCCAATCAATGTCATTTAGGTATAATAAGTTTCTTTTTGTCAAATCCTTTTCCTCAAAAATGGGTAATTCACTTAGTTTAAAGATCATCACTTTCTTTGAACCTGAAGATTTCTTCCCCTTCTTTCTGCATACCAAGTTCTCTAGCTTTTTTTTCCCAGATATCTTTATCTGTTTCCAGTTTTTCATTTTCAATTTTTAGTTGTTCATTTTCTTTTTGTAATTCACTGATATTCTGTTCAAGAGTTGTCATATTATGTTTCAACCTGTAAGTATTATAAAAGCTGGCACTATCAAAAAACAGGATATACAAAATTAGGAATAATATCAGAATATAAACAATTGATTTTTTTGAAAAATTAATTTTATTCATAATTTAATGTTATTGTCCTCTTTGTAACAAAATCCGCTTTCGTTAATTCAATTTCATTTGAGTTCTGATGTTTATGATCATCTACATATTTCAGGTATTCACATAACTGATCAATCGGATAATCTACTACTTTTGTTTTATAATGCATGGGAAAAACGATTATTGGATCAATTTTGTCAACTATCTCTTTAGCTGTTTCTGCCTTAATTGTATAATAACCACCTACAGGAATAAACATCACATCGACATTCCCTATATTCCTGATTAATTCATCTGTGATCATATGTCCCAGATCACCGTAATGTAAAAAAGTTTTACCCTCAATATCAAATTTCATTAGTAAATTATTTCCGCGTTTTCTACCCTTTTCCTCATCATGATAAGTATGATAAGTTTGAATGTTAATTCCGGCAATGTTAAATTTTCCTACTGCCTTAACGATTGCAGGATCTCCACAGATCAATGCAGAATTATTATGATCTGAGTGAGCATGTGATATTAGAACTATATCAGCAGTTTCGTCCACTGGCAATTTATAACCTATAAAATTAAAAGGATCAGTGATTATGGAAGTTTTATCATTAGATATTTTCCACATACTATGACCAAACCATTTAACTTTTATCATATTTACCACCTTACAATTTTGCACTTTATAAATGACTCAATTTGAAGACAAGGAGAAAAATAATTTATTTTATCAAGAATTTTGCCAGAAAACTTTTATGAATATATATCGCCTGATAAGGACACATCTCGTGGCAACACATACATTTTATACATTTATCATAATCAATTGTCGGATGTGCATCACCTTCTTTCAGTTCCATTGCCTGCACTGGGCAGCTGTCTACACAAATTCTGCACTTCTTGCATTTATCATTAAAATCGGGATAATAGGTATAATATTTTTTAAAGATATCTTTCAGAAATTTGGGTGAATAAGTCAATAATTTCACGTACAATCCAATTTTTTTAATTTTCACTTTTTTGAATTTGAAATGTTTCCATTCTTCAGAAATTTCGATCTCTGAAATTTCTATATTGTCAATTTTCAATGCGGGTATAATATATTCTAATTTATCGGGTTGGAATCCCATCATACTGGAAGCTACATAATCAAGTGCTGAGGCAGATCTACTGGCAAACATAACTCCAAAATTCCTGGGATCTCCAGCCGAAGGACCATCTCCTTCCATTCCAACAATTCCATCCATAATATTAAAAGCAATTCTATCACTCACAATTGAATATAGTCCGGTAATAACTTTTGCAAATTGAGTATGATCCGGATGTTCTTTATGATAATCAGATTTTTTTAGTCCGGGGATCACGCCATACAAGTTTTTTATTGCACCTGTATAAGACATTAAACTGTGAGTTTTGTATTTACAAAGATTAATAACTGCATCAGTTTCCCAAATATATTTTGTAATTGGAAATTTCAGATCTTTTGTTCTTTGTTGAATGATCCCGTCACTAATAAAGTTAACTAAACGAATATTATGCTTCTTGGCAACTTTATTCATTCCTGTTTTTTCCCATACAACTTTAATGGAGGTTGTACCTCCAGAACTATCACCTAAGATAACATCTTTCCCAATCTTTTTTAAGTAAGTGACGACTGCGTCAACAACAACCGGATTTGTAGTAACAGCTCTTTCTGGTGCAAACGCACCCAGTAAATTTGGTTTTACAAGAATTTTCTTCTTATCACGCAGAATTTTCTCAAGTTGCAATTTTTCGATAAAATTATATATCTTATCAAAATCATAACTCTCAATTTTCTCTATTTGAACTTTCATTATTTAAATTGCTCCATTCCGGAAAAATCACGGTAAGGATTAAAACTTTCTAACGATTTAAGATCATCTTCAGAAAGTTCATTCATGGTAATGCGTGTAACAAGTTCTCCCATACCAGGGCCAAGCATAAAACCCTGACCACACATTCCAACAGAATTTATCAAGTTTGATACTTTTTTTGACCTTCCAACGATCGGGAAGCCATCAGGTGTCATAGGATATTGACCACGCCAAGTTCTGCGAACCTTTAAATTTGCCAGTCGTGGATACAGATCTACCATTCTTTTAGCAACTTGCGGTAAAAATACAGAGGTTGAATCACAATCCGTTCCAAAACATTGTGGTTCCGGAGTTATACAAAATATAACCTGTCCTTCATTATTTTGATAAAAATAGTAATTTGCCGAATCTTTCGCAGGACGCATATCAACTACCATCGGGCCAAAAAATCTTTCAACAGGCTCAGTTATCGCTCCTTCATGACAATCAGGATTTACCGGCAAATCTACTCCTGCCATCTCGCCAATATCTTTTGCATTATTACCGGCAGCATTTATGATCGTACCGGCAGAATATTGAGCTTTATCTGTAATAATTTTAGTAATCTTATTATTTGTTAATTCGATTTTAATGACACTTTCGTTGAACTTATATTCTGCACCGTATTCTAAGCTCTTAAAATAAAAAGCGTTAATTGAAAGGAGAGGAGATGCTGAACCATCTTCTGGTGAATAGGTTGAACCACGCAGCTCTTTAGGATTAATTCCAGGTACCAACTCATCATATTCTTCCGGAGAAACCCATTTTATGTTTAATCCAAAGGAATGTTGGATCTTCATGAGATCCTTTAGCTTTTTTTCATCTTCATCATTATAGGCAGGGTAACTGTAAC